>VAYL01000212.1:0-9287 GCA_005884305.1 Actinomycetota bacterium | reverse complement strand
CACCGCCATGTAGGCGTTCCCGAAGAGGCCGTTCGGCTTCACCAGCACGGCCATCTGCCCCCGGTAGCCACCGGTTTCGTCCGCGACCCATCCCAGGTGCATAACCCCGTGGACCGTGCGGTTTGCGACCTCCGCAGCGAACTCGTCGCCCGTCAGGTAGAGGGAGGAAAACGGAAGCTCGTCGAACGCCGGTCGCGGAGCATCGAGCAGATCCGCGGGCAACCGGTCCATCAGCGTCGGCACGCGGGAGCCCACGCCTGCGCCCGGTTCGTCCCAGCCCAGGAGTCGACCGATCTTCCACCGGATGGCCCAGAGCAAACGGGCCGCTCGCGAGGATTCGTGCTCGGGGTCGCTCGTGGCGACCGTGCTCACGAGACGAGGGAAGTCGTCCGGCCCGCCAGGTGTCGGCAGTGCCCACACGTCCTCGACTCGGAAATCCGGACAGATCTCGTGAATGCGCCACGGCCGGGATGTGTGCGCGTCCTTTGGGAGCCTCATCGTCGTCAGCCTCGATTCCTCATGCCGACAGCGCGGTGGCGATCACGAAGCATGCGGTAGCGGTGGCGGTGATGATGACCGGGCCGTAGAAGAAGAAGCGCAGCGAGATCGCGAGGTACGCGGCCGAGACCGCGATCTCGAGCGGCCGGATGGCGTCGATGCTCGTGACCAGCCCGAAGTCGTAGGTCGCGATCACGACGCACAGCAGCCCGAAGGCGAGGAGTCCGAGGCTGTGCGTGACATGGATGCCGCGCCACACGCGCCACATCGAGGGCGCCGCTGTGCCTCCGAAACACATTTGGACGCTCTCCATCGCCGGCCTGAGCGAGCGGTCCTTCGGCACGAAGTAGCTGGGGCGGACGGCGTCGACCAGCGCCATCCACATGTGCAGCGCCCCGGCCGCGATGATCACGCCCGCGCCCGCGATGAACCACGCCTGAGCTGCCGTATCGGACATCAGTTGACCCCTTCCGGCTGAGGCGAACGCTAGCATACATACGTACATGTATGTATCTACTGAGACATGAGCGGCCCAACCGCCCAGACGTCGACCCGTCGCCGGCGCCCAAGTCAGGCTGAGCGGAGGGCGCGATCGCGCGGCGCCCTGCTCGAGTCGGCCGCGAGGGGGTTATCCCGCTGCGGCTACGGCAACCTTCGGCTCGAGGAGGTAGCCCGCGATGCGGGATACACCCGGGGCGCTCTCTACCACCAGTTCAAGGACAAGGAGGACCTGGCGCTCGCGGTGATCGACTGGGTGGACGAGAACTGGCGGCGCGAGGTTGGCGACCCGGCGAAGCTCGAGCCAGATCCCGTCGGTGAGCTCATGGCCCTGGCGCGCGGGCATGCGGTCTTCTGCCGTCGCGATGTGGCCCGCGTGGTGATGGCGCTTCGAATGGAGTTCAGCGGTCGGGACCATGCGGTTGGCCGCAGGCTGCAGCGGGCCTCGGAGGGCGGGGTCAAGCGCATCGCCCGCCTGGTCGAGGCAGGGCGCCGGGACGGCTCGATTCCGCCCGGCCCTCCGGCCACCGCGGTCGCGCGAGCGTTTCTCGGAGCGCTCGAGGGCGCGGTGATCGAGCTCGCCGGACGGCCACCCCACGACGAGGTGCTCGCGGCGCGCGCGGTCGCCGGCGTGCTGCGAGTGGACGTCGAGGGGTCCGGCGCCCGCTAGCCGGTGTGTTCGAGGATCGCTCGGACGATCGAGTCCCAATCGGCGGGATCGACGCCGTGCCCGGCGCCCTTGAGCAGAAGGAGCCGCGCGCCTGGGATCTCCTCGGCCAGGGCCTCGCCGTGCGCCGGCGGAAACATCGGATCGGCCGTCCCGTGCATCACGAGCGTGGGCGCGGCGATCTCCGAAAGTGGCGGGCGTGCGCGCCCATCGTCGTCGACGAGATCGTGGTTCCGGGCGGCGGTGAAGTCCATCGCCCGTTCGACCTCTCGCCGCGCGAGCTCGCGGAGCGCGTTCTCGTCGAAGGGGCGCTGGCCTCCTGCGAGCACCCGGCAATAGTCGACCAGGTACTCGACAACGGAGTCGGCGTCTGACCGATCGACCGCTGCGGTGCTCACGAACTCCACGAACTCACTCGTTGGGGGCGGAAGCTCACGGTCGGCGCGCAGAGCGAGCGAGGTGCTGATCAGGACCAGCGAGAGAACGCGATCCGGGAAGTCGAGGGCGAGCAGCTGTGCGAGCGCGCCTCCCATCGAGACGCCAGCGACATGCGCGGCCGCAATGCCGTACGCGTCGAGCACGCCGGCCGCATCGGCCACGAGATCCGTGCCCGTGTAACCGGGGTGCCCGGGCTCATAGGTCACCGAGCGGCCGGTATCGCGGTGGTCGTAACGGAGCACGAACCGCCCACCGTCGGCGAGCATCCGGCAGAACCGCTCGTCCCACCAGAGCATGGAGCTGCCTCCCCCCGTCACGAGGAGGATCGCCGGGTCGGCCGGATCGCCGAAGGGCTCCGAGCAGAGCTCGACGCTGTTCGCTTCGATCATTCGCTCCGTCATTTGGGTCCCGGATCCTCGCATCCTGAAAAATGCGTTGCAGCAGGGATAAATGGTGTTAAGAACTGCTTGCAAACCGTTCGGCGGCTGCTAGGGTCCGCCGCCTGATTCGTGCCGAGTCCATCCCGCTCTCGGCTGGATGGAACGGGGGAACCAGATCTTCCTGGGGCGAATGGCCTACGAGCTCGGAGCTCAGCTGGCCAGGCGCGTCTCCTCCGCGCTAGCCCGTCAGCTAACCCCGTAGGCACCAGAGCGAGACATGAGAAAGCCGAACAAGCGACCGCGACCAAATCGCCGATCGACCCTGCTCGCCATCTGTGCGAGCGGGGCGCTCACCGGTGGCCTCGCCGTCGCTGGTGGAGCTCCCGCGCAAAGCATCCAGGAGATCCAGAGCAAGATCGACTCCTCCCAGTCGCAACTGAGCCAGAAGAAGTCGCAGCTTCAGCACGCCAAGGACCGCGCGGGCGTCCTGTCCACGACGATCCAGAAGTACGGTGACCGCCTCGATCAGCTTCGCGGGCAGGTCGCGTCGCTGCAGAACCAGATTGCGATCACCGAGACACAGCTGCGCAAGAAGGAGGCGGAGCTCAAGGAGGCGAAGGCGAAGCTCGAGCGGCTTCGCGAGCACCTCAAGCGCTCGCTGCGGATCCTGAGCCAGCGGCTGGTGGACATCTACGAGTCCAACAATCCAGACGCGATGACGGTGATCCTGAGCTCCCACGGCTTCAAGGATCTGCTCAGCCGCTACGACTACCTCCAGCGGATCCAGTCGCAGGACACCTCCATTGCGGTCCGCGTCAAGCGGCTGCGGAACGAGGAGAAGGACACCGTCCAGCGCGTCCGCGCCGCGCGCAACGCGATCGCCGACAAGAAGGCGGAACTGGAGCAGACCCAGGCCGCCCTCGAGGCAAAGCAGGCCGACCTCGCGGATGCCCGGCAGCAGGACCAGCAGGTTCTGGGCCAGGTTCAGCAGACCCAGGACCAGCTGGAGGGGGACATCGGCGACATCTCCGCGCAGATCGCCTCGCAGCTTCAGGCAAAGCAGCAGGCCGAGGCGGCTGCCGCCGCTGCGGCCGCGCAGTCGTCCTCATCCGGCACCACGACCGCGCCTGCGGGCCCCGTCCAGGGCGAGAGCTCCTCCGGAATGATCTGGCCTGTGAACGGCCCGATCACCTCCCCCTTCTGCGAGCCGCGTCCCTGGGAGGCATGCCACCCCGGCATCGACATCGGGGTGCCCAGCGGCACTCCGATCCACGCCGCCGCGGCAGGCACCGTCGCGATCGCCGGTGTGGAGTCCGGGTACGGCAACTACACCTGCATCGACCACGGGGGTGGGATCTCCACCTGCTACGGGCACCAGGAGTCCATCTCGGTGTCCGTGGGCCAGCAGGTCAGCCAGGGACAGCTGATCGGCTACAGCGACTGCACCGGGCTCTGCTTCGGCCCCCACCTGCACTTCGAGGTCCGCGTGAACGGCAATCCCGTGGACCCGATGGGCTACCTGCCCTAAAGGTCTCGCGCCAGCTGCCGATGCGTATTCTCGAATCGCCCACAGGGTGGGCGATGCATGCGATCCTTTGGACCATCTGAGGACGCTCGGGACTAGATGACGAAGGACCAAGGGCCACGCATCTGCGGGCTTACCTCGCGGGTACCGGTGCGACCGGCGCGTTGATCGCCGGCGCCGTGATCGTCTTCCTCTCGCTCGCGACCTACGTCGCCTTCAACGGCATGCCGTTCGGCGGCAACGGCGGCAACACCGGGACCGAGTTCGTAAGCGCCGAGACGAGCGGCACGCCCGCAGCGGCGGCCACCGCTCTGGCGGCGGCGCCCGGCGCGGTGGCGGCCGCTCCGGTGCCCGGCGCGCCGATCGGCGCCGGCGGACCGGGCGCCGGCGGCGGTGGTGCCGGCGGCGGCGCGGGCGGGCCCAACGGCGGCGGCTTCCTCACGGGCGGCGGGCCGGGGTCCGGCGGTACACCGCCTGGCGGCGACCCCGGCGGCGGAGGGCCCCCATCGTGCTCGACGTGTACGCCATCTCCCGGCGTCGCGACCAATGCCCTCAATCAGATCGACAACACCGCGGGGACGAACCTCTCCGGCGGCCCAGCCGGCACTGTCGCGGGCACCGTCGACAAGACGGTGACCGGCACCGGGAACAAGGTCGGCGGCGCGGTCGGCGATCCCGGACTCGGGGATCAGGTCACCGGTGACGTGAACGACACCGTGAACAAGGTTGTGGGCGGCGGCGGGAAGCCGAAGATCCCCTAACCCAGCCTCCGCTCCATCCATCGCAGAGCCAATCCGTGAAGCTCCGCGTCGTGCTGCGCCGAGCGGTGATGGCCGCCGGGCAGCAAGATGAGCTTACGCGGCTCCGCGGCCCGGGCATACAGCTCCTCGGACCAGTCGGCCGGGATCTGATCATCGCCGCGGGCGTGGATCAACAGCAGCGGCTTCGATGCCATGAGCTCGACCGCCTGGCGCAGATCGTGCTCGGCGAGCCACGCCGCGAGTGCATCGGCGCCGTCGGGGTCGATCCGCATCGAAAGCTCCCCGCTCTCCAGACCGCGGGTCAGATGCTGCGCGCCCGCCGGGCAGATGGCGATCGCGCCGGCGATCGCGTCCGACGTGGCGGCGGCCTGGATCGCCATGAAGCCGCCCATGCTCGATCCGCGAACGCAGACTCGAGACCGGTCGACACCATCCACATCCGAGAGGAGCCTCGCCATCCGCCCGACGTCGGCCAGCGCCTCCGCGCTCATCAGGTCCGGAGACTCGCCATGCCCCCGCTGGTCGTACGCGATGGCGGCCCAGCCGCTAGCGGCGCAGGCGCGGCCGAAGTCGCCGTGGTTCTCCTTTTGCGACCCGGCGCCGTGGAGGATCAGCATCGCGCGCCACGGCGGGGGCGTCTCCGGCAGCCACAGCAGGTAGGGGCGTCCCTCGTGGATGCCCATGTCGCTCGGCCGGCTTACCTCCCTGCTCATTCGGTTGCAAGGTATCCGCCGGGCATGGCGATCGCCCCTGCCCCGTCACAATGAGCGCCCCGTGAGCACCACCAGCGAGCGAACCACCGTCGAGGCATCACCGGTCTACCCGGCCGGGAGCCGCGTGAACGAGCGCGGGCACCTCGAGATCGGCGGGTGCGACGTCGTGGACGTCGCAGCGGAGTTCGGCACGCCGGCGTACATATACGCCGAGGACGACATCAGGGCCCGTGCGAGCGCGTACCTCGAGGCGTTTCGCTCACGCACGGACGACTTCGAGGTCCTGTATGCGAGCAAGGCCGCACCAATCACCGGGATCTACCGGCTCTGCGCCGAGGCGGGGCTTTCGGTCGATGTCGCCTCGGGCGGTGAGCTTTACATGGCCCTGAGGGCCGGATTCGACCCGGAGCAGATCTACTTGCACGGCAACAACAAGACCGAGACCGAGCTTCGGTACGCGACGGATTCCGGCGTCGGCCACGTCATCGTGGATTCCTTCGGCGAGATCGAGCGCCTGGACTCGATGCTCGATCGCCAGCAAGATGTCCTGATCCGGGTCACCCCGGGGATCCTCCCCACGACCCATTCGTACGTGCAGACGGGGGGGCTCGACTCCAAGTTCGGGTTCGGCCTGGAGGACGGGCTCGCGGAGCGGGCGATCGCTGAGGTGCGGGCGTCGCACAACCTGCGCCTCGTCGGGCTCCACGCTCACATTGGCTCGCAGATCTTCGAGCTCGAGCCCTACGTGTCGGCGATTGAGGCCCTCGCCGGGCTCACCGGGCCGGACTGGGAGTGCCGGATCCTCAACGTCGGCGGCGGCCTCGGGATCGCCTATACGTCCGCCGACGAACCGCCCTCGATCGACGACTACGTCGACGTCAAGATCCGGGGTGTCAAGCGCGTCTTCGATCCGGTGCCGCGGGTCCTGATCGAGCCCGGGCGCTCGCTGGTGGGCAACGCCGGCGTGACGGCATATGAGATCGGGACAGTGAAGGAGATCCCCAACGTCCGCACCTACCTATCCGTGAACGGCGGCATGTCCGACAACCTGCGCCCGATGCTCTACGGATCGCGGTACGAGGCGATCGTCGCCAACCGCGCCGGCGAGGTTTCCGACACGCTGGCCACCGTGGCCGGAATGCACTGCGAGTCGGGCGACATCCTGATCACCGACGCGATGCTCGCCGCGCCCGCCGTGGGGGACATCCTGGTGACGCCGGCGACCGGCGCCTACGGCTACTCGATGGCCAACAACTACAACGGCGTTCCCCGGCCGGCGGTGGTCTTCTGCAGGGACGGCGACGCGAGAGTCGTCGTGCGGCGGGAGACGTGGGACGACCTCGTCGCGCGCGACGTCGAATGACCGACGCGGTCCGCATCGGGTTGCTCGGCCGCGGGACGGTCGGCGGTGCCTTCCACGAACTCGTTGCCGAGCGCGCTGGGGCGGTCGAGGCGGCGGCGGGTCGCCGGCCCGAGATTGCGGGGGTCCTGCGGCGTGCGGACGGTGACTTCGACCAGATCCTCGAGCGATCGGAGATCGTCGTCGAGCTGATCGGCGGGACCGAGCCCGCGCGCGACTATGTGCTGCGGGCGCTGCGGGCGGGCCGCCACGTCGTGACCGCCAACAAGCAGCTCATCGCGCAGTTCGGGGACGAGCTCTTCGACGTCGCTCGCGAGGCCGGCGTCCAGCTTCGATTCGAGGCCGCCGTGGCGGGTGCGGTGCCGGTGATCAGGGTGATCCAGGAGAGCCTCGCGGCGACCGAGATCACGAAGGTCTTCGGGATCGTCAACGGGACGACGAACTTCATCCTCAGCGAGATGGCGAGCACGGGCGCCGAGTACGCGGACGTCCTGCGGCGCGCGCAGGAGCTCGGCTACGCGGAAGCCGATCCGAGCGACGACGTCGAGGGCGCGGATGCGGCCGCGAAGATGGCGATCCTCGCCCGGCTGGCATTCGGCACGCCGGTCGCGCTGGCCGACGTGGCCTATCAGGGGATCACCGAGATCCAGCCCGAGGACATCGCCTACGCGAAGGAGCTGGGCCTCTCGCTGAAGCTCCTGGGAGTCGCCGAAAGGCGCGACGGTGGAATCAGCGTCCGGGTGTTCCCATGCTTCCTCTACTCCGGTCATCCGCTGGCACCGGTGGAGGGGCCATTCAATGCGGTCATGGTGGAGGCGCCGGCGATCACGGAGGTCACGATGTCGGGGCCGGGTGCGGGCGGCATCGAGACGGCCTCGGCGGTGTTGGGCGACGTGGTGTCGATCATCTCCGGAAAGGCGCCGGTTCACGCCACGCACGAGCGCCTCGAGATCGTGCGCGACATTCCGTCGGCCTTCTACCTGCACCTCGAGGTCGCGGACCGGCCGGGGGTTCTGGCTCAGATCGCCGATGTCCTGGGGCGCAACGAGGTCTCGGTGCGAAGCGTGGTCCAGCGGGGGCTTGGCAACGACGCCCGCCTCGTGATGGTCATGCACGAAGGGCCGGAATCCCGGTTCTTCGCGGCGCTGGAGGAGATCGCGACCCTTGATTTCCTGCGGGCCGAGCCCAGAGCGATCCGGGTCATCGAGGAGGAGTTCGCTTGAGTAGGCAGGTCACAGTAAGCAGTAAGCAGTGGCAGCGGATCATCGTCCGCCTGCTGCTTACTGCCTACTGCTTACTCACATGAGTCCGCTCGCGCTGATCGAGCGCTACCGGGACCGCTTGCCGTTAGAGCCTGGCGACCCGATTGTGACGCTCGACGAGGGCTCGACGCCGCTGATCGAGGCGCCGGTGATCTCCGACCGTGTCGGCGCGCACGTCTACCTGAAGCTGGAGGGCGCGAACCCCACCGGAAGCTTCAAGGACCGGGGGATGACCGTTGCGGTCTCCCGCGCGAAAGGCGCGGGTGCCGAGGCTGTGATCTGCGCGTCGACCGGGAACACGGCGGCGAGCGCGGCGGCGTACGCGGCGCGGGCCGGGCTGCGGGGCGCAGTCATCGTCCCGGAGGGAAAGATCGCGATCGGCAAGCTCGCGCAGGCACTGATACACGGCGCGCGAGTGATCGCGCTGCGCGGGAACTTCGACCAGGCGCTGGAGATCGTGCGCGAGCTGGCGCGCAAGCACCCGATCGAGCTCGTCAACTCGGTCAACGACTACCGGATCGAGGGCCAGAAGACCGCGGCGTTCGAGGTCTGCGACGAGCTGGGCGAGCCGCCGGACGTGCTCTGCATCCCGGTGGGCAACGCGGGGAACATCACCGCCTGGTGGCGCGGCTTCAAGGAGTACGGCGTATCGCCGAAGCTGCACGGCTACCAGGCCGAGGGAGCTGCGCCGCTCGTACACGGCGCGCCGGTGGCGAAGCCGGAGACGATCGCGTCGGCATCGGCAACCCCGCGCGCTGGGAGGAGGCGATGGACGCGATCACTGGATCGAGGGGCCGGATCGCCGCCGTCTCCGACGACGCGATCCTCGAGGCCTACCACCTGCTCGCGACCCGAGAGGGGGTTTTCTGCGAGCCGGCGTCGGCGGCCTCTGTCGCCGGGCTCATGGCCCACGGGCTGCCGGTCCCCGAGGATCGCGAGCCTCCCCGGACGGTGGTGTGCGCGCTGACCGGTCACGGCCTGAAGGACCCGGACACCGCGCTGGGCAAGGCGCCGGCGGTTATCGGCTGCGATGCGGACGCGGCGGCCGTCGAGCGGATCGTGTTCGAGTAGCCGGGCAGCAGAAGTACCCGGCTCTCGGCGCTATCCCGTGCGTAACTCGGCACGTTTGCGCCGCCACCTGTGACTCGCTGACCATGATCCTGGCGGCATGCTGGAGGAGATCCT
>VAYL01000105.1 GCA_005884305.1 Actinomycetota bacterium | reverse complement strand
GCCGAGCCGGGTGAGCACGGCCACCATCGGGTTGAACACGTGGACCGTGAACCACCCGGGACGCTGGAATCGTTGCTGAGCGATGTCGCGATTCTGTCACCGAGCGGGGTCGCTAGCCGCTCGACGCGGAAAGCGCGCGGGTGGTCTGGCCCACCTCGATCAGGTGGCCGTCCGGATCGCGGATGTAGCAGCGGAGCTCCGCCCCGCGGTCCTGCGGCGGAGTCAGGAACTCCGCGCCGCGCGCACTCCACTCCTCATAGACCGCCTGAATGTCCGCGACGCGGATGTTGAGGAAGCTGCTGACCCTGTCGGGATCGGGCGGCGTCTCGAGGACCACGGTGGGCTTGTCCTCCGTCGGTCCGCCACCCACGTTGATGATGATCCAGCCATTGGCCAGCGCGACGATCGAGGGCTCGCCCTCGAGGACTCGTTCGCCGCCGAGGACGTCCACGTAGAAGCGGCACGAGCGCTCGACATCGTCGGAGACAATGAAATGAGTGAGGGCGATTCCCTCCCTGGGCGCGGGGAACTCGGCTCGGATTGAGCGGCCTAGAAGAACGGTGCCAGAGACGCCCCGGCGTGGTTCGCCCAGTCGACCAGCGGCGAGGGGATGACGCCGAAGAAGACCGTGGCGGCCGCGCAGATCGCGGCCGGGACGATGATGGCGAGGCAGCGCGTGCCCTTCGGGGCCCACGGGGCCGCCGCCGCTTCGGCATCGGCCTCGGGGGAGCCGCCCGCCATCGCCGGGGCAGGCTCAGCGGCGGGTCGCATCCACACCGCGGCAACGACGCGCAGGTAATACGCGAGGGAGATCATCGTGCCGATCGCGATCGCGACGCCAAGGTAGGTATGGGAGGCATCGACTGCCGCCTCGATCAGATAGAGCTTGCCCATGAATCCGGCGGTGGCGGGCAATCCCGCGAGGGCCAGCATGGAGATCGTGAGCGGCCAGGCGAGCTCCGGCCGCTCGCGGCCGAGGCCGTGGACCGACTTGATGTCGTCACCCCACGTCGTCTCGCGCTCGCGGATGACGATCACTGCGAACGCCGCCAGGTTCATCAGCGTGTACGCCGCTAGGTAGAAGACCAGCGCGTTGACCCCGATCGCCGACGCCGCGGCGACGCCCACGAGCATGTAGCCGGCCTGGGCGATGCCGGAGTAGCCGAGCAGGCGCTTGAGCGAGTCTTGGCCCAGCGCGCCGATGTTGCCGACCGCGATCGAAATGATCGCGAGCACCGAAAGCGCTGGCTGCCAGTCGTCCACGATCGGGCCGAGGGCGACGTCGAACATGCGCGCGAGCGCCACGAACGCAGCCGCCTTTGTCGCGACGGCCATTAACGCGGTGACCGGCGTGGGTGCGCCCTCGTACACGTCGGGGGTCCACTGGTGGAAGGGTGCGATCGAGGTCTTGAACGCGAGGCCCGTGGCGATGAGGGCCACTCCCATGAGCACCAGCGAGTCCGTCGCGTTCCCGTTGGCGAGCACCTGGTTGATGGTCCCGAAGTCGGTGGATCCGGCGGCGCCGTAGATCATCGCGAGCCCGTAGAGCAGGGTCGCGGAGCCGAGCGAGCCGACGATCAGGTACTTCAGGCCCGACTCGAGCGAGCGCTCGCGGTGAAGCGAGGACCCGCACAGCACATACAGCGGCACCGAGAGGAGCTCCAAGGCGACGAAGAACGCGATCAGGTTCTGCGCCTGAGCGAGCAGGGTCATGCCAAGCACCGACGACAGCAGGAGGACCTGGAACTCGGTGTGGCGCGGGCTCGTGCCCTCGGGCGACGCCGCGGGGTCGCGCCACGAGAGCGGGATGACGACGGCGGCGGCGAAGATAGCGATCAGCGCCGCCGACAGGCCCAGCTCGTCCAGGCGCAGCGCCCCGGCGACGAGGTCCTCGCGGGTGCCCCACTGCCAGATGCACAGGCCGGCCGCGGCGGCGAGTGCGGTGAGGGAGAGCGCGGAGACGACCAGCCGCTGGTGCCGGTCTGTCAGCACCCCGCCGACGAGCGCGACAACGATCCCGGCCGTCAGGGCGATGACGGGGGAGAGCCCGGCGTAGTCGATGTGCGGGGCCGTGAAGGTCAATTCGAGACCTCACTGATCGGCGCATAACCGGTCCAGCCCTTGTCATGGAGCGATGCGCCGATGGGCGGCGGCGGGGTCTTATCGAACGGGTTGCCCGGACAATCGCTAAACGCCAACGAATACCCCGACTGACCCACACTGCTGGACGATCCGCCCTTCAGGCAGGTAGCGGCGATCGTGCTCTTGACCGACTCGTCGCTCCTCCCCAGGACCAGCCCGGGATACAGCGCGAGCGCCACGATGCAGGCGGCGAGCGGCGCGACCACAACGGCGTCGCGGATCCCGATCTCACGCGAATCGACGTTCTCGCGCGCTCGATGGTGCATCGTGCCCTGGAAGAGGCGGATCGCGTAGTAGGCGGCGAGGACGACGGCGGCCGACGCCACGAAGGCGTAAACGATCTTCGTCTGGAAGACCCCGATCAGGATGTAGAACTCGCCGATGAAGTTGGCCGAGCCGGGCATGGCCAGCGTGGCGAGGGTGACGATCAAAAACAGCGACGCGAGGACGGGAGCTCTGGTCGCGAGCCCTCCCAGACGCGTCAGGTCCTCGGTGCCGGAGCGCTCCCACAGCAGGGCGACGATGAGGAAGATCCCCGCGACGACGAGCCCGTGGTTGACCATCTGCAGCACCGCGCCATCGGCCCCGTCGGGCCGCAAGGAGAAGATCCCGATGGTGATGAACCCGAGCTGGGCGACGGACGAATAACCGGCGATCAGGCGGACGTTCGTCTGCGTGAACGCCATGATCGATCCGTAGAGGATCCCCGCGACACCGATCACCAGGATGAGCTCCTGGAAGTGGACCGTGGCCTGCGGGTAGAGCGGCAGCGCGACCCGCAGAAAGCCGTACGCCCCGACCTTCGACAGCACGCCGGAGAGGAGCGCGAGGACTGGAAGCGGCGCCTCCCGGTACGCGTCGGGCATCCAGCCGTGGACGAGGAACGCGGGCATCTTGATCAGGAACGCTGCGGCGAAGAAGCAAAAGATCCAGTACTGGCTGCCGCTCGACAGCGGATTGGCGCGCAGATCGGCCATCGAGAAGCTCAGGTGCCCGACGTCGCCCGACGCCAGGACCGCCGTGGCGATCGCCGCGACGAGCATCAGAAGCGAGCCGACGAGCGTGTAGACGATCATCTTCGTCGTCGCCGAGATGCGGTTCTCGCCGCCGAACGCGCCGATCAGGAACCAGAACGGCACCAGCATCAGGTCGAAGAAAAGGACGAAGAGCAGGAGGTCCTGAGCTAGGAACGCGCCGAGCGCGGCGGTCTCGGCGAGGCCGAGCATGAAGTAGTAGATGCGCCGCCGCTCCGGCATCCGGAAGACCGAGAACGCGGTGGCACCGGCCCACAGCAGCGCCGTCAGCAGGACGAGGAACAGGCTGATCCCGTCGACGCCGAGCATGTAGCGGACGCCGAGGGAGGGGATCCAGCTCTCGTTGACCGTCTGCTGCAGGCCGGGGGTGGCACTGTCGAAGCCGGCGACTACGGCGATCGCGAGCCCGAGCGTTCCAAGGGTGCCGAGGACGGCGGCGATGGGAACGCCTCGGCGCGGCACCACGAAGCAGCCGAATCCAGCCGCGAGTGGGAGCCAGAGGAGGATCTGAATCACGACCATCCGCCCTCGAACGCGTTTGCGACATTGGGGACGCCCAGACGTACCTGAGATCGCAAACGCCGCTCGGAGTGGCCGGCCCCGGGCCGCCCCTCATTGCCTGCCATTTTTCGTCCTCCCATCACTGGCTCGCGATCAGGAAGTAGAGCCCCAGGGCGGCGAAGCCCCCGATCAGAAGGAGCGCGTAGGCGCGCACGAAGCCCGACTGCGCGCCGCGCACCATGACGCCGACACCGCGCACGAGGTCGACCGCCGCCGTCACGATTCCCTGCACGACCACGCGTTCGAAGACGTTGTTGGCGAACCAGCCGGTCGCGATCAGCGGGCGGTAGACGACCGCGTCGTAGAGCTCGTCGAAGTACCACTTGTTCACCAGGAACGTGTGGACCGGGCCGACGCGGCGGATCAGCGCGGCGGATGTGCCGGGCCGCAGCACGTAGACCCAATACGCGGCCGAGACGCCGACGATCGAGATGATCGCCCCGACCAGCAGGCCCAAGTACGCGCTCCCCGTCGACGGAATGATATTGGCGAAGACCGAGTTCGCGAACGACGGCGCGAGGAAGTTCTCGACGACGTTGTCGACCCCCGGAATCTGGACGAAGCCTCCGAACAGTGCGAGGAATCCCAGGATCGCCATCGCCCACCCCATCTCCCAGTCGCGCTCGGCGATGTGATGCTCGGCGCCGGGAAAGCCGATGTCCGTGTCCTCCTCTTCACCCGTCAGGGGGTTCTCGGGGGGAGCATGCGCGAGATGGCCCTGCTCGAGCTCCCGGGCCTCCGGAACGGGCTCGCCCCAGAAGACACGGAAAATGATCCGGAAGGCGTAGAAGCCAGTCAGCAGCGCGCCGACATAACCGCCGATGGTGAAGATCCAGTACATCCCGCCCCGAGTGGAGGCGAAGACGAGGATCTCGTCCTTCGAGAAGAAGCCCGAGGTCAACGGGAACGCGGCCAGCGCGAGTGCCCCGACGATCATCAGCACGGACGTGAACGGCAGCGCGCGCCGCAGCCCGCCCATCCGGTCGATGTTCTGGGTGCCGGCCATCGCCGAGATCACCGAGCCCGCCGCCATGAACAGAAGCGCCTTAAAGAAGGCGTGGGTCATGAGGTGGAAGAGCCCAGCCCCGTAGGCGCCGATCGACACGCCTACGACCATGTAGCCGATCTGGCTGATCGTCGAGTAGGCGATGATCCGCTTGAGGTCGGTTACCGCGAGCGCGCAGGTCGCGGCGAAGATCAGCGTCCCGAGACCGATGAACGCGGAGATGTCGGCGGCCGTGGGCGCCAGCTCGAACAGCACGTGCGTGCGGGCGATCAGGTAGACGCCGGCGGTCACCATCGTCGCCGCGTGGATCAAGGCGGAGACCGGGGTGGGGCCCTCCATTGCGTCGGGAAGCCAGGTATGGAGCGGCAGCTGAGCCGATTTCGCGAACGCCCCAACGAGGAGCAGGAGGCAGATCGCGATCACGACGCCTTGGTTCGTGTGGAACTGCTGCTGAGCCGCTGAGAAGACGGCCCCGTAGTCGAACGTCCCGAGATCGCGGAAGATGAAGAACGTCGCGAGCACGAGCCCGACATCTCCGATCACGTTGATGAAGCTGATCAGCGCGTATGACGCGAATCCCACAAAGGCCCAGCCGACGATGAGGAGCACGAAGTTCCCGGCCAGGACCAGCAGGAGCATCGAGAAGACGAAGAAGTTCAGGTAGCTGAAGTACCTGGCGTAGCCGCGGTCGGACTCGAGGTACGCCACCGAGTACAGGTGGATCAGGGTCGACACGCCGCTGACCACGAGGATCATGAAGACCGACAGCGGATCCACGTAGATCCCGAGCTTGATGTCGAGCCCCGCCGCGGCCGCATAGGTCCAAAGCGACGAGGTGAAGGTCCGATCGCTCGCCGTGTGGTCCTGCAGGGCGATCAGCGCCACGATCGCGCAGACGAACGCTAGGCCGATTGCGACGGCGCCGATCCAGCCCGCGGTCTTGCCGGGAAGGACCCGCCAGCCGAAGGCGTTGACCAGGCAACCCGCCAGCGGGAA
>VAYL01000104.1:2731-7365 GCA_005884305.1 Actinomycetota bacterium | reverse complement strand
TTCGCGACAGCACGTCCGAAGCGTCGGCGAGCTGCGGGATCACGTCGTGGCGGACGAAGGACGTCACCTCGAGTCGCTGCAGGCCGGTCGCAGCGAGCATGTCGATCAGGCGCACCTTGTCGGCCGAGGGGATGATCTCGGGCTCGTTCTGAAACCCGTCGCGAGGCCCGACCTCACGGATTCGGACGCTTGCTGGGATCTCAGTCACGGCGCGAAGAGTACGAACCCTGCGCGCAGGATTCGCTCAGCCCGACTTCACTACGCCGACGTCGATCACGCGGCGCTCGTGAGTGCCGACGCCGATCGTCCGGGCACCCTCGCGTACCTCGACCTCGAAGCGGAGCTTGCGGCCGTCGGCGACCTCGTCGAGGATGGACCGGACCGAACACGTAGTGCCCGCCGCGGCCGCAGCGACGTGCTTGATGCAGACCTCGAAGCCGACGGTGGCCTTGCCGTCCGGGAGGTTCTCGTAGGCGAGCAGTGCCGAGTTGCGCTCCATCATCGCGATCATGCCGGGCATCGAGAGTACGCTGACGCCGATCGAGCCCCCCACGTCCGTCACGAGCCGATCCTCGACCGTGAACTCCATGCTGCGCTCCATGCCGGGCTCCAGCGTCGGCTGGGATGGGCGATCCGAGTCGGCGACGATCTCGTTGAGGGCGCGCGGGCCAGAGCGCTCGCTCAAACCATCCCCAATCCACCCGACACGCCGATCGTCTCCCCGGTGACGTAGGAGGCATCGTCGGAGGCCAGGAAGGCCACCGCAGCGGCTACCTCCTCCGGCTGGCCCAGGCGACGCATCTGCGTCTGTCCCTTCATCGTCTCGATGATGCGCTCGCCGATGTCGCCGAGCTGCGTCGCCGCCATCAGGAGCGGGGTCTCGATCGGTCCGGGCGCGATGGCGTTGGCGGTGACCCCGAATCGGGCGTTCTCGCGGGCGATCGTCTTGGTGAACGCGATGACGCCGCCCTTCGCCGCGGAGTAGACCGCCGACCCCTTCGAGCCCACGCGACCGGCCTCCGATGCGATGTTGACGATCCGCCCGTAGCCGGCCTCCTGCATCCCGGGCAGGGCCGCGTGGGTGCACGCGAACACGCCCTCGAGGTTGATCGCCACGAGCCGCCGCCAGCGGTCGGGTGTCATGTCGGTGAAGAACGCGAAGTCGTCGGTGCCGGCGTTGTTGATGAGCACGGGGAACGGTCCATGCTCGTGAACCACGCCCGCAGCGGATTCGGGATCGGTCACGTCGAGAAAGACGGCGTCGGCGTCGATCTCGCCGGCGACGCCGCGTGCCCCCTCCTCGTTCACGTCGCCGATGACCACATCGGCGCCCTCCGCGGCGAGGCGCCGCGCGATGGCGGCGCCGATGCCGCTCGCCCCGCCGGTCACCAGCGCCTTGCGTCCCTCGAGTCGCATTGCGGACGGCAGCATAAACACGGTGCCCACGTAGAGTCCCCGGCCATGGCGGAGCCAATTCCGATCATCGGCGGGACGGGAGCCTTGGGCTGGGGGCTGGCTATGCGCCTCGCCGCGGCCGATCAACCCGTCGTCATCGGCTCGCGCAGCGCCGAGCGGGCCGGGGAGGCGGCCGGCCGGCTTCGCGAGGCGGTCGACGGCGCCGACGTCGAAGGGCTCGTCAACGAGGAGGCCGCCAAGCGCGGGCCGATCGTGTTCTTGACGGTTCCCTTCCGCGCCCAATCGGAGAACCTGAACAACCTGCGCGAGGTCCTCGAGCCGGGGCAGATCCTGGTGGACTGCACCGTCCCGACCGCGGCAGCCGTCAGCGGCAAGGCGACTCGGACGCTGGGCGTCTGGCAGGGCTCGGCGGCCCAGCAGGCGCAGGAGATGGTGCCCGACGGCGTCACGGTGATCGCCACCCTCCACTCGATCAGCGCTGCGACGCTCGGTGACCCGGACGCCAAGCTCGACGAGGACGTCCTCATCTGCGGCGACCGCAAGGCGGATAAGACCCGCGTGGCGCGGATCATCGAGCTGATCCCCGGGCTTCGCGCCGTGAACGCGGGGCCGCTCGAGGCCGCGCGAATCGCCGAGCAGCTCACCTCACTTCTCATCTCGATCAACACCCGCTACAAGGCCCACGCCGGGATCCGGATCACCGGACTCGGCGAGGGCGATCACTGGGGTTAGGGCACCAATGCGGGTCGCGCTGCTTGCGGGCGGGACCGGCGGGGCCAAGCTCGCGGCGGGGGTGCAGGAGCTGGTCGGGCCCGATCTCTCGGTGATCGCCAATACGGCCGACGACACCCGCATCCACGGCCTCTACGTCTCCCCGGATCCGGACCTGGTGACATATTGGCTCGCCGGAGAGATCGACGAGGAGCGCGGCTGGGGCATTCGCGACGACACCTTCGTCGTCAACGAGCGGCTCGAGCGGCTCGGCGCTCCGGGCTGGTTCCAGCTCTCGGACCGCGATCTCGCGACGTGCCTCTACCGCACCCACTTCATGGCCGAGGGCGGGACGCTGACCGCCGCCCAGGCGCAGATCGCGCGCTCGCTGGGAGCCACCGCGCGCGTGCTTCCCATCGCCGAGGAGCGGGTGGCGACGCGCGTCCTGACGCCGGCGGGATGGCGCGGGCTGCAGGAGTTTCTGATCGTGGACCGCTCAGAGCCCGAGATCGAGGCCGTGGAGGTGCAGGGCATCGCCGATGCGAGCCCCACGCCCGAGGTCCTCGAAGCGCTGGCGGCGGCCGAGGCGATCGTGATCGGCCCGTCCAACCCGGTCATCTCGATCGGCCCCATCGTGGCGGTGCCGGGCCTGCGCGAGGCGATGATGGGGTCCGGCGTCCCAATCGTCGCCGTCAGCCCGTTTGTCGCGGGCCGGGCCGTCAAGGGGCCGACCGAGAAGTTCATGGCTGCCGTGCGGCGCCCGTCGAGCGCCGCCGGCGTCGCCTCTCTCTACGAGGGGTTGATCTCGGCGATGGTCGTCGACGCCGACGACCCGGACGAGGGACCCGAGGGCGTGCAGGTCCTCTCGTGCCCCACGCTGATGGAGGGAGCGGATGGACGCCGCGAGCTTGCGGAGCGCGTGTTGGAGTTCGCCGAAGCTCTGGGCTGAGAGTGGCCATGCGCGCGACGGCGATCATCCCGGTGAAGCGGTTCGGCCAAGCGAAGCAGCGCCTGCTCGAGGCCCTCGATCGCCCGCAGCGCGCGGCGCTCGTGAGGGCGATGCTCGCCGACGTGCTGCGAGCGACCACTACGGCCGAGGAAATCGAGCGCGTGATCGTGGTCACCGCCGAGGGTCGCGCGGAGCGGATCGCGCTCGCCCACGCGCGGCGTGTCACCACCCCGATCGAGGTGCTCCAGGAGCAGGCCGACCGCGGGCATCCCGAAGCCGCGACCCTCGGCATCATCCGGGCGAAGGCGCTCGGCGCTGACTGCGTGGCGCTACTACCCGGCGACTGCCCACTCCTGGACGCCGCGGGGCTCGATGCCGCCCTCCACCGCATGCGGCCCGGTCGCGTGGCCGTTGTCCCGGACCGCCACGGCACCGGTACCAATGCTCTTCTGATGTCGCCGCCCGACGCGATCGGTCCCGCGTTCGGGCCGGGAAGCCGCGAGCGCCACACTGACCGTGCCGAGCGCGCAGGGTTCGAGGTCGCCGTGGAGCAGGTCTCGTCGCTGGCGCTGGACGTCGACTCGCCGGACGACCTCGAGGCGCTAGTGGAGCTTCTGGAGGCTCATCCGGAGCGGGCGGCGGGAACGGCGGAGGCGCTGGTGGAGCTCGGCCGCATCCCCGGTAGGGCGCGCACGTGACGCGCCGGGTGGAGGTGGTCCCCGTCGAGGGACTCCCGGAGATCGGCGCCGGCGACTCCCTTGGCGCGTTGATCGTCGAGGCGGTGAGCGTGACCGGCGAGGGGATTCGCTCCGAGGACGTGCTTGTCGTCTCGCAGAAGGTCGTCTCCAAGGCCGAGGGCCGGTTCGTCAACTTGGCGGACGTTGAGCCTGGCGAGCGCGCGCGTGACCTGGCGGCACGCCTCGGCAAGGACCCCCGGCTCGTCGAGCTCATCCTGCGCGAGAGCGTTGACGTGGTGCGGGCCGAGCGAGACGTACTGATCGTGGAGGGACGGTCGGGCTGGATCTCGGCGAACGCCGGAATCGACGCTTCGAATGTGCCGGGAGCGGACCGCGTCACTCTCCTGCCGGCGGAACCCGATGCATCAGCCCGACGGCTGCGGGCCGAGATTCGGGACGCGACCGGAGCTCTCCCGGGCGTTGTGATCGCCGACAGCTTCGGGCGACCGTGGCGCCTCGGTCAAACCGACGTCGCGATCGGGTGCGCCGGGATCGCCCCGCTCGACGACTGGCGGGGGCGAAGCGACCGCGACGGCGGTGAGCTCGCCGCCACCGTGATCGCCGTCGCCGATGAGCTGGCGGCCGCGGCGGACCTGGCACGCGGGAAGGATGAGGGCGTCCCCGTGGCGATGGTTCGCGGGGTCGCGCGGTTCGTGACGTCGGACGACGGACCGGGAGCCGCAGCCCTGCGGCGAGCGCGGGACGAGGATCTGTTTCGCTAGTCGTTCGGGAGAGGAACGCGACCGGCTTTAGTGCTTCATCGGGTCGGGCTGGCCCTCCTCCGTGAACTCCGGTGGCTCGTAGACCTTGCCAGGCATGGC
>VAYL01000104.1:2040-2672 GCA_005884305.1 Actinomycetota bacterium | reverse complement strand
ACGTTCCGGGGGTGAGCACATACTCCTGGCCGTCGATCTGAAGGATCACGGTGCCGTCGAGCACCGTGTAGACCTCCTCCATCCCGTCCTCGGAATGGTCGTGCTCCGGGTACTCGGTCGCGTTCGGCGGGAATTCCTCGACCTGCATTCCGAACGAGCTGACACCCAGCGCCGAGCGGGCCCGGAGCAGCCCACCTCCGAAGATCGCCTCGAAATCGTCGACGCTCTTGATCGTGACGTCAGCCATCTGACCACCCTACCGCTGGATGGTCAGCACGGCCGCACCCTCCAGCGCGCCAGAACGCAGGTCGTCGAGCGCCTTGTTCGCGCGCTCCAGCGGATACTCGGTGATCCGGGTACGGACCGGGACCTCGGGGGCGATGCGCAGAAACTCCTCCCCGTCGCGGCGCGTGAGGTTGGCGACGGAGCGAACGATCCGCTCGCCCCACAGGATCTCGTACGGGAACGAGGGGATGTCGCTCATGTGGATCCCCGCCGAGACGACGGAGCCGCCCGGCTCGACCGCCCGCAGCGCCTTCGGCACGAGGTCGCCGACCGGCGCGAAGATGATCGCCGCATGGAGCGGCTCGGGAGGGCCGCTGTCGGTGTCACCGGCCCAGGTGGCGCCGACC
>VAYL01000104.1:0-1995 GCA_005884305.1 Actinomycetota bacterium | reverse complement strand
CACGATGTGCGCCGCCGCGCCGAAGCCGTAGAGACCCACGCGCGCCGCGTCACCGGTAAAGCGAAGCGCGCGATAGCCGATCAGGCCGGCGCAGAGCAGCGGGGCGACCTGCTCGTCGGGCGAGTTGCCTGGGAGCGCGAAGCAGAAGCGCTCGTCCGCGACCGTGCGCTCGGCATAGCCGCCGTCGATGTCATAGCCGGTGAACCGGGCGCTGACGCACAGGTTCTCGCGGTCCGTACGGCAGTAACGGCACGTGCCGTCCGTCCACCCGAGCCAGGGCACGCCAACCCGGTCACCGAGCTCGAACCGCTCGGCTCCCTCCCCAAGCGCCTCGACCGTTCCGACGATCTGGTGGCCGGGTATAAGCGGCAGCTTCGGCTCGGTCAGATCACCGTCGACGATATGAAGATCGGTCCGGCAAACCCCACACGCATGAACGCGGAGAAGCACCTGCCCGGCCTCGGGCTCGGGCACCGGCACATCCTCAAGCCGAAGCGGCTGCCGCTGCGCATGAAGCACCATCGCGCGCACGGAGCGCCTCAGTACGTCTCGACGATTTCGTACAGGGTTGTGCGCTGTGCCGGCTGGCGGCCCGCTTTGCGGGCTGCCTCGATCAGTTGGGGCGGGTCCAGGCGAACGCCGTGCTGCGAGCCCGCCATCCGCGAAATGTTCTCCTCCATCAGCGTGCCGCCCAGGTCGTTGACGCCCCAGCGAAGGGCCTCCGTCGCGGCGTCCAGGCCCATCTTCACCCAGCTCGCCTGGAGGTTCGGGATCGTCTTGCCCAGCGCCAGCCTGAACGCGGCCGTGTGCTTCAGGTTCTCATCGCGGGCGATCTCCTCCACCCCGTGCGTTCGCCCGAGAAGGGTGTTGAACGGGATGAAGCTGAGGGGAACGAACTCCGTGATCCCTCCGGTCCGCTCCTGTAGCTCGCGGACCACCCGCATGTGTTGCGCGAGCTCCCAAGGCTCCTCGATGTGGCCGAACATCACCGTCGAGGTCGAGCGCAGGCCCGAGCGGTGGCACGCCTCGATGATCTCGACCCAGCGCGCGACCGGCAGCTTGTTCGGCGAGATCCTCGTGCGCACGCCGTCGTGCAGCACCTCGGCGGCGGTCCCCGGGGTCGATCCGAGCCCGCACTCGAGCAGGTAGTCGAACACCGCCTCGGGGCTCTGCCCGGACCGCTCGCACATGTAGTGGATCTCCATCGGCGAGTACGCGTGCATGTGAATTTGCGGCGCCACTTCCTTCGCCAGCCGCAACCACCGCCCGTAGTGCTCGAGCGAATAGTCCGGATGGATCCCACCCTGCATGCAGATCTCGGTGGCGCCGTACTCGACCGCCTCGGCGACGCGCGCCTGAAATTCATCCTCGGTCACGTGGTAGGCGTCCGGCGAGCGCTTGCCCTGCCCGAACCCGCAGAACGCGCAGCCGACGATGCAGATGTTCGTAAAGTTGACGTTGCGGTTGACGACGAACGTCACCCTCTCCCCCGCCAGCTCCTCCCGCAGCTCGTCGGCGGCGGCCCGCATGCCCTCGATGACCTCCGGCCGCGTCTCCGCGAAGAGCGCCGTCAGCTCGCTCTCAGCGAGCGCCTCCCCCCGGCGCCCCTTCTCGATCGCCCGGAGGGCCTCGTCGGGGTCGATTGCCCGCTCTGTACGGCGCCCCGACCCCTTCCGCGGGATGAAGCTCCAGTACTTCAGCTTCACCACGTCGAGCACTCCCTGCTCCATCCACTCCGGATCCAGGTACTGCGAGTAAGCGCACAGCCGCTCGCTCAGCGCGTAACCGCGCGGCGCCAGCCCCTTTCGCACCTGGTGCGGGCTCGGGAATGCCTCCTCGGGCGAGATGTGATCGCCGTTCGCCGACAACCCGCCCAGATCGGTGGCCCCCTCCTCGACGAGATCGACCCACCAATCCGAGAGATTGGGCGGAATCTGGATCCCGACATCGGGCATGAGCCGCCGGCACTCCCGGACGAGGAGCTTCATGTCGTCC
>VAYL01000103.1:6361-6814 GCA_005884305.1 Actinomycetota bacterium | reverse complement strand
TCCGATCGTCGGGATCCTTCGTCTCCCGGATCGGCGGCTTCTCTTCGCAGTTGGCCGGGAAGTACGAGAGGTAGTCCTTGACCGCCTGGATGCACTCGGGGTCGTCCTTCACCTCGAGGTCGCCGACGCCCGAGATCCGGCAGTGGACCCTGGCGCCGCCCAAGTCCTCCATCGAGATGTCCTCGCCGGTGACGGCCTTGGTCAGGTGAGGTCCGGCAAGCGCCATCGCGCCCTGTCCGACGACCATCGGAACGAAGTCGGAGAGTCCCGGGATATAGGCGGTGCCGGCGGCACACGGGCCGAGCATCGCCGCGACCAGCGGGATGACGCCGGACATCGTCACCTCCTCCCGGAATAGATGCCCTGAGCCGGCGAACATCGAGCCGGCGGCCTCCTGGATCCGCGCCCCGGCGGAATCGAGCAGCCAGATGAAGGGCATGCGCTTCTGGAGTG
>VAYL01000103.1:5684-6242 GCA_005884305.1 Actinomycetota bacterium | reverse complement strand
TGCCCTCCATGGCGCGCTGGGAGGAATGCGGGCCGGCCTGGATGCCGAGCTCGACGAAGGTCCCCGGGTCGACCAGCAGGTCGATCCGCTCACGGGCGGTCAGCTTGCCGCGTTCGTGCTGCTGGGCGATCTTCTCTTCGCCGCCCCCGAGCTTGGCCGTCTCGCGGCGGGCGTGGAGGTCCTCGACCAGCGACTTCATGCCCGTCTGCTCGCCGGCCTTGACCTCGTCCGGCGCCTCGGGAGCCTCCGCCTCCTTGGCGGCGTCGACGACCTTCTTCGCCTCGTCCTTCGTGGCCATCAGCGCCCCTTCCAGCTCGGCTCGCGCTTTTCGAAGAACGCGGTCACGCCCTCGATCGCATCCTCGGTCCCGAGCTCGATCGTGAGCTGAGAGCACAGGTAATCCAGGGCATCGGCCAGTGGCATGTCCATCTGCCGCCACATCGCGTCCTTCCCGAGCCTCATGACGACCGGAGACTTCGACGCGAGCTTGCTCGCCCAGTCGCGGACCGCGTCGTCGAATTCGCCCTCGGGGACGACCTTGTTCACGATGCCGGCCTC
>VAYL01000103.1:0-5538 GCA_005884305.1 Actinomycetota bacterium | reverse complement strand
GCGATGCCGAGCGAGCCCGCCAGTACATGCCCGTTCGCCGCGACGATCGTGGGCTTACCGAGCTCACCGATTGCCTTGAAGACCTCCACGAATCGCTTCGTGCCCTCGTACCGGTGGATCAGCGCGACGTCGGCGCCGAACGCGCCGAGATTGGCGCCGGAGGAGAAGACCTTTTCGTGCGACGAGGCGAGCACCACGCAGCGGACCGCATCGTCCTCCCCTGCTGTGCGGAGTGAGCCCAGCAGGCCGTCGAGCAACGCAGGCGACAGCGAGTTGCGCGTATCGGGATCGTCAAGCGTGATCGTCGCCACGCCGTCTTCGACCTCGTACCGGACTACCTCAGACATCTTCTGCGGCGGCTTCGCCGCCTGACCTGCCTGACTCGTCGCTGACGCTCCTCGCCCACATACCTGGCGGCCACCGTAGCACAAAGTATGAAGTAATACTCTATGCTGCCCGCAAGGCGGCCGCGAGCGCGACGCGCCAAGCCAACGCCGACAAGGAGTCCACGTGGAAGCAGCAACGGTCATCAAGCCTCAGCACGACGGGACCCGGAAGCACCTCCTCTTCACCGACGAGCACGAGGACCTGCGCTCCTCGATGGAGGCATGGGTAAAGAAGGAGCTCTGGCCGCACCGCAACGAGTGGGAGGAGACCACTTGGCCGAACGAGGCCATGCGGAGGGCCGGCGAGCTCGGCTTCCTGGGCCTCTGCTTCCCGGAGGAGTACGGCGGACAGGGCGGCGACTACTACTACTCGCTCGTCCGCGCCGAGTGCATGAGCTACTCGGGATCCGGGGGCACCAACATGGGCTTCGCGGTGCAGACAGACATGGTGCTGCCGCCCGTCCACCTGCTCGGCACCGAGGAGCAGAAGCAGCGTTACCTGGTGCCTGGCATCAAGGGCGAGAAGATCGGCTGCCTTGGCATTACCGAGCCGGGCGCCGGCTCGGACGTCGCCG
Organism: Actinomycetota bacterium; assembly: GCA_005884305.1. GTDB lineage: Bacteria > Actinomycetota > Thermoleophilia > Solirubrobacterales > 70-9 > AC-56. The sequence continues at coordinate 4,577 of VAYL01000103.1, read as the reverse complement.
GTATCCGGACCAAGGCGATCCGCGACGGCGACGAGTACGTCATCACCGGGTCGAAGACCTTCATCACCAACGGCCCGCGGGCCGACTTCATCCTCCTCGTCGCCAAGACCGAGCCCGACGCTCGCCACGAGGGGATCACGCTCTTCCTCGTCGATCTGCGCGACGAGGAGGGCAACCACGTCCCGGGCTTCGAGGTATCCCGCCGGCTCGAAAAGATGGGGATGCACGCCTCCGACACCGGTGAGCTCGCCTTCAACGAGGTGCGCGTCCCGGCCGACGCGGTCCTGGGCGAGATCGGCAAGGGCTTCTACCACATCTCTTGGGAGCTCCAGAGCGAGCGGATGGTCGCCGCCGCGGGCTCTGTCGCGGGCGCGGAGCGGATGTTCGAGAAGACCCTCGCTTACGCCAAGGAGCGTGAGGCGTTCGGCCGCCCGATCGGCCGCTTCCAGGCCATCCGGCACAAGTTCGCGGAGATGGCCACCAAGATCGAGGCCGCCAAGCAGTTCAACTACGTGGTCGCGTGGCGCTACGCCAATGGCGAGTACCCGGTCCGTGAGATCACCGAGGTGAAGCTGTTCACGTCCCGCGTCGGCTGCGAGGTCGCCGACGAGTGCGTCCAGATCCTCGGCGGCTACGGCTACATGAAGGAGTACGAGATCGAGCGCGCCTACCGCGACGTCCGCCTGAACCGCATCGGCGCGGGGACCGACGAGATCATGCTAGATGTCATAGGCCGTTCCTACGGCCTATGACATGTGGTGAGGGGCTTTAGCCCCGAAAGCAGCATGTAAGGACGGCGAAGCCGTCCGCAAGTGATTCATCGGCCGTTCTTAGGGGCTATAGGGGGTGGGTGAAACTCGATCCGGTCTGGTAGCGGGGGCGGAACCGCGAGGAGACCCGCTTGCCCCGCCACGTCCCGCGCCTGGTGGTGCCCAGGAATCTCCCGTCTTTGCGGCGGACTGACTCTACGCCGGCCTTCAACACGACGCGGTCGCCGAGCCTCTTGGCCATAACAACATCGTGAATTCGACACCAACGGTGTTCGCAACCGACGCCTCGACGACTAACGCGACGGAGCTCGCCGGAGAGTTCACCTATGCGCATCATCGGGATCCTTTCTGCCGCGGACACGGGTGTAGAGTCGAATACGAGTTGTCTCTCTTTCGCCGCCGATCGCAGGATGTTCCGTCGGATGGGCCTTCCCCAGCCGAGATGCATGGACGCGCCGCAGAGATCTCGGATCCGGGCGCGCTTGGCTGGGAAGTCGTATGGGAGGCGCTCAAGACCGAGGAGCCCGTCGATGACCCGAACACGATCGCCCAGGAGCTCGGCCTGGACGAGGAGCGCGAGCTCCATCTCCCCAAGCAGGTAGGGGGCTATGCGACCGAGATGAGCGGCACGCGCCACGGGCGCAGCGTGAAGCTGCGGCTGGGCGTGATGCCCTCGATCTGGCGAAACCAGCCCGCCACCGAGGTGGAGCTCGACTCGCCGGTGACCCCGTTCAGCGTCCACGCTGACGATGGCCGGATGGTCATGGAGTCGGGGGCGCTTCCAGAGGTCGACGAGGTCCTTGCCGAGCTGGCGGAGTCGCCCAACGTGTGGCATGACGTTGTGGTCGAGGGCGGGCCCGATGGCATCCTCGCCCGCCGGCCGATCAAGATGAAGAGCCATCCGCAGGGCTACGTATACGACCTGTGGCTGGTGGAACGCCTCGCCGACAAGCTCGGCGCCTAGCTGGCCCCGCGCACCGTTCGGCCGCCTCGGACCATCGCTCGCCGCCGTCCGTCTCCACCTCGATGCTGAAGTCGATCGCCGCCACGGGGAGCGAGGCGCCCTGGGTCCCGTTCGGCAGCTCGGTCAAGGCGCCCGCGCGCCTGCTCGCCGAGATGGCCGTCGGCGGCGCCCGAGACTCGCGGCTACTGGGAGCCCAGCTCGGCCAAGCGCTCCTCCAGGAACGCCCTCTCCACCGGGTTGGTCGCCAGCTCGAGCGCCCGCCGGTAGGCGGCCGCAGCATCGCCGGGACGCCCCGCGCGGCGCAGCAGATCGCCGCGCGCCGAGTGCAGGTGCTGGTAGCCGTCGAGGCCCTCGATGCGATCGATGTGCGCGAGCCCCCGCTCAGGCCCCTCGACCATCGCGATCGCGACCGCCCGGTTGAGCTCGACCACGGGCGAGAGCTGCACGAAGGCGAGCCAGTCGTAGAGACGGCGAATTCGTGGCCAGTCGGTGTCCTCAGCTCGCGCCGCTCGCGCGTGCTCGGCGGCGATTGCTGCCTGCAGCGTGTACGGGCCCGGAGGAAACGACCGCGCCGCGCGACGGGTGAGCTCCAAGCCCTCGGCGATCTCGTCGGAGTCCCACAGTGAGCGGTCCTGGTCGGACAGCAGGACCATCCGACCGGACGCATCCACTCGGGAGCCGCGGCGGGAGTCCTGAAGCAGCATGAGCGCCAGCAGCCCAAGCGGCTCGGGCTCGTTCGGCATCAGCCGGGCGAGCATCCGCCCGAGCCGAATCGCCTCTCCCGCAAGTTCCCTGCGCACGAGCGCGTCGCCCGAGCTGGCGAGATAGCCCTCGTTGAAGATCAGATAGAGGGTCGCGAGCACGGACGGAAGGCGCTCGCGGAGGCGATCGCCTGCCGGGACCTCGTAGCGGATGCCGGCGTCGCGGATCTTCCGCTTCGCGCGGACGAGGCGCTGCGCCAGTGTCGGCTCGGGGACCAGAAATGCCCTCGCGATCTCGGGGGTCGCGAGGCCGCCGAGCGTTCGCAGCGTGAGCGCCACCCGGGCCTCAGGCGCGAGTGCCGGATGGCAGCAGGTGAAGATCAGCCGCAGCCGCTCGTCCGGGAACTCGTCGGCGACATCCGCCTCCCTGCTCCCACCGCCCAGCGACTCGAGCGCCTCGAGCTCGCCGCGCTTGGTCGCGAGCGTCTGCTCCCGGCGGATGCGGTCGATCGCCTTGTTGCGCGCGACGCTGGTGATCCAGGCGCCGGGGTTGTCGGGAACGCCGTCGCGCGGCCAGCGCTCGAGGGCGACTATGAACGCCTCCTGGACCGCCTCCTCGGCGAGGTCGAAGTCGCCGAGGACCCGGATGAGCGTCGCGACCGCCCGTCCCGACTCGAGCCGGAACAGGCGGTCGACGACTGCAGTTGGACCGGCGGCGCTCGCCGCCGAGCTGCTCGGCGATGCCGCTACGACGCTGCCTTCTCGCGGTCGAGCGGATGGACGTAGCCGAAGTCGCCGTAGTCCATGACGGGGCGCACCTCGATCGAGCTGCCCGGGCTCGCGGGAGTCTGCTTCGCGTACTCAAGCGCCTCGTCGAGGCTGTCGCACTCGAGCAGGTAGAAGCCGCCGAGCTGCTCCTTCGTCTCAGCGAAGGGCCCGTCCGTGACGGTTGCCTCGCCCTCGCCGATCTTGACCGTCGTGGCCGTACCGCTCGGCTGCAGGCCGTCGCCGGCCACCCAGACGCCGTCGGCAAGCAGCTTGTCGTCGAACGCGGCCCAGCCTCCCATCACTTCCTTCATCTGCTCGGGAGTCACGTCCTCCCAGCCGCCCTCCTCGCCGATGATCGCAAGCATGTACCTCATTTGAACCTCCTTGATCGCGCGGCTCCGATCGCCGCGTTCACGATAACGACGAACGGGAGGCGCCCAAATCGACAGGGTCGCCGAAAAACCCGATCAGCGCCGGTCGGCGAGCAAACGCTGTAGATCCGCCAGGCGCTCGTCCCACTCCGCTCCGACGGTCGCGATCCAGCGTGCGGCGTCGCCGAGCGGCTCCGGCCGCAGCCGGTAGCGGGTCTCCCGCCCCACCCGTTCGGCTCGCACCAGACGCGCACGCCGAAGTGTGGCGAGGTGCTTGGCGACGGCTTGGCGGCTGATCGGCAGGTCCGCCGCCAGGGCGCTCGCGGTGACCGTGGCGCCGCCGGCGAGCGTCTCCACCACGCGGCNNNNCGCGTCGACGGCGGCCACGGTCAGACGAGCACGAGCGAGGTCGCGCCGGCAAGTGCCTGAAGCCGCGACCCCCACGCGGCGCCCGACAGGGCGACCGGCGTGCCGGCGGTGGCGCGCTCGACGACGACGAGGCGCGTCCCGCTGACGAGCGGCACGAGCGTCATCTCGACCTCAGTGGGCGGCTCGCCAGGGCGGGCCCAGATGAATGCGAGCTCGCGTTCCTCCTCGACCCGGAGGACCGTCCCCTCTCGCTCGGAGCCGTCCTCGAAGCGGAAGTTGGCGCGTCCACCCGGAACCGGATCGAGCTCGGCCTCCTCCGCCAGCCACTCTCCGAGCAGCCGCTCGTCCGTCAGGGCTTCCCAGACCTCGTCCGGCGCCGCGTCCAGGACCGTCTCACGCTCGACCTGCCGCTCTTCACTCATCTGTCCTCCGTATCCGCTAGTCGCAACCCTTGGGTTGCGCTTCTGCTAGCTTGGCGTTACGCAACCTCACGGTTGCACTTTACCAAGCGAAGGAGGACACATTGCCGTTGATTCCGATGGTCGTCGAGCAGACCGCGCGCGGCGAGCGCTCCTACGACATCTACTCGCGCCTGCTGGGCGAGCGGATCGTCTTCCTGGGCCAGCCGGTGGAT
>VAYL01000102.1:3480-8385 GCA_005884305.1 Actinomycetota bacterium | reverse complement strand
CGCAGTTCACGAAGGTGCAGGCGCAGCAGCTCCTGCCGAAGCCTCGCAACCTGTCGTGGGTCGAGTCATCAGCCTACGGCCTCACCTACTTCACGGCCTACCGGATGCTGATGGACCGCTGCCACCTGCAGGCCGGGCACAACGTTCTGATCTGGGGCGCGGCCGGCGGGTTAGGCGTGTTCGCGACGCAGCTCTCCAAGGCAGCCGGGGCAAACGCCGTTGGCGTGGTGTCCTCGTCCGAGAAGGGCGAGCTCGTCAAGCAGCTCGGCGCCGTCGACTACATCGACCGCAACGAGTTCGCCGGCATGATGCGAAAGGGGGGCGAGTCCAAGGATGAGGAGAAGGAGCGCTTCAAGGTCTCGCGCGCCTTCTCGAAGAGGGTCAAGGAGATCCTGGGCGACGCGCCCGACATCGTCTTCGAGCACGTCGGGAAGGCGACCTTCCCTACCTCGGTGCTGACGGTGAAGCCCTTCGGCAAGGTGGTGATCTGCGGCGCCACCTCCGGCTATGAGCTCGACTTCGACGTGCGGTACCTGTGGATGCGCCAGAAGGAGATCCTGGGCTCCCACTTCGCGAACGCGTACGAGTGCATGCGGGCCAACCAGCTGATGGCCGAGGGCAAGATCCAGCCGGTGCTGTGGCAGGCGATGGGATTCGAGGGGGTGCCCGACGCTCATCAGCTCCTGCACGAGAACAAGCACCTCGGCAAGATCTCGATCATGGTCGGCGCCACGGACCGCGATGAGGGCAAGCACGAGGAGGGTCCGGGCGCGATCTGGGCCGAGGTGGGCACCTGAGGCTCGACGATGACCGACGTCAACTACATCGACTGGCACGTCCACCCGTTCCGCGCCGAGCGCTGGTATGAGATCTGGAGACCAGCTTTCGACCGGGCGATCGCGTTCGGCGCGCGGTCGTGCATCCTCAGCAGGGACGTCGACGACCCGCTCCACTTCCGGCAGACGTCCGTGTGGGACGACCACGCGGACTTCGAGCGTTACTGGTATTCAGACGAGATCGCGGCGCTGCGTGAGGCGGCGCTCAACTACTACAACAAGCCGCTCCTGCCGGCCTGGCATACGACGGTCTTCGATGCCACGCCCGTTCCCACAAACGACTGACCGCGCGCTCAGTGCTGCTCGAGCGGCGCCATCGTGAGACCGGCTTCCTTCAGTAGCTCCCAGTAGAGCTCCGCGGTCTCCTTCGGACCCGTCCAGACGATCGCCTTGCCGGAATTGTGGATCCGGTCGGCGAACCGGTAGCCCTCGTCGAGCGATACGCGCGGGATGACATTCGAGAGCGTTCGCGCCATGTGGTCGAACGTGTTGTGATCGTCGTTAAGGACGATCACGAGCCAGTTGCCGCCCAGACCGGAGCCGGGGCCACCGGTACGGGCGCGCTCGACCGTCTCCGTCGTCATGCGCTCAGGGCTTTGGGACCTGGACCTCGAGGTTGTCGAATGACGCCGAGGCGGCCTTCCTGCGCTTCTTCACGTAGCCGAGCATGATCTCCAACTTGCGCCCGTCGACCTGACTGGAATTGTGGTCCGCGACCTTCGCCAGCCGCTTGCCATTTACGCCCGCGGCGAGCTGAGACCCGCGCACAGAGAGATTGAGGGCATTCGGCTTGTTGATGCCCTTGATCGCCTTGTTCTTGCCCTTGGCGAGGATGTTGACCTTGTTGCTGCCCGCGCGGCGCACGAGCCTGAACGTGTGGTCGGTGGGGAAGACGTGAAGCTCGTAGCCCTTGTCCTTGCCCGACCGGAGCGCGGCTCCGACGTAGACCCGGTCGCGAACCCTCTTCGGCGTGTCCTTCAAAAGCTTCGCCTGGACGCGGATCCGGTGATTGGGAGAGGCCGAGTCCCCCTCGACCGGCGGGCGGTAGCCGCACACGGTGCGGCCTCGCTCGGCGGTGACCCCAAGGCTCTTCGCCTTCTTACGCCAGTTCTTCTTGCAGTGCTTGCCCTCGGCGTGGCGGAGCTCCTTCGCCTCCTTGCTGCTGGAGAAGTTGTTGGAGTACACCGTGACCCCGGCGACCGCGACAGCCGTCAGGAGAGCCGCGACGGCCACGACGAGGGCCGGCACGACGAGCCGGGCTCTGCGAGTTGCGCGTCCCATTGAGGTGCGTGCAGGGTAGCCAGTCCACACGTCGCTGGTGGGACCATCCACCCAGTCTCAGGCGTCGGGAGACTCCTCCCGCTTGCGCCAATACCGCTCTAGGCCGAGCCACAGCTGCTCCGGCGGTGCGGCCTGGCGCACACGTTGTGCGACATCCGGATCGAGCTCGCGGTCGAGCTCGGCGCCGACCTCCGCAAGGAAGCACTCCCTGCCCCTGTCTTTGGCGAGCGCCGCTTGGCGGCGCAGGCTCTCGCGAACCCGCTCGAGCTGCTCTAGCGGCTGCTCCGTGCGGTCGAAGTGGGTCAGGCACAGCCGGCGCGGCTGCCAGTCGGCAACCCGGTCGAGCGATTGCTCCCATGCCTCGACGTCGATGTCGGGCGGCGGCGTCGGCGCCATGGTGAAATCGTGCGGCGGAATGCGAACGCCGGCGACGTCGCCGACGTACGCGTCCCCGGAGTCCTCGTGGAGATACGCGACATGGTGCTGGGCGTGGCCGGGGACATACGCCACCCGAAAGCCCTCCACCATCTCGCCACCCGCGAGCGCGGTGACGTTCTCGGGCGGCACAGGCAGGACCTCGCCCCAGAGCCGCTCCATGTCGTTGCCGTATAGGCGCGCGGCGCTCTCCAGAAGCTTCGCCGGGTCGATGAGATGAGGCGCGCCGACCTCATGCACGTAAACGCGGAGATTCGGGAAGCGCCTGACCAGCGAGCCGGAGGCGCCCGCGTGGTCGAGGTGGATGTGCGTCAGAAGGAGCGCGCGCGGCCCCTGCTCCAGGCTCGAGAGGAGCGTCTCCATGCCGGTCGTCGGCCCTGGATCGACGATCAGGCCATCGATTTCATACGCCCCGATCACCCGGTCGCGGCCGAGATGCATGACATCGATCAGCCGGGTCATCTCGCGACCGAACTTACAATGCTGACCATGGCAGACCACTGCCTTCCCGAGCCCGACCAGCCGTGGGTCATGCGCACCTACGCCGGCCATTCCGACGCCCGGCGCTCAAACGAGCTCTACCGCCGCAACCTCGCCAAGGGCCAGACCGGTCTCTCGGTGGCATTCGACCTCCCAACGCAGACCGGGTACGACCCGGATCACGTCCTCGCGCGCGGCGAGGTCGGCAAGGTCGGCGTGTCGATCGCGCACAAGGGCGACATGCACGCGCTGTTCGACGGGATCCCCCTCGACGAGATGAACACGTCGATGACGATCAACGCTACCGCCGCCTGGCTGCTCGCCCTCTACGTCGCGGTCGCCGAGGAGAACGGGATCGACAGCTCCAAGCTCAAGGGAACGACTCAGAACGACATCATCAAGGAGTACCTGTCGCGCGGGACCTACGCGTTCCCGCCCGAGCCCTCCATGCGGCTGATCGCGGACACCGTCGCTTTCTCCGTCAACGACGTCCCGAGCTGGAACCCGATTAACGTCTGCAGCTACCACCTGCAGGAGGCGGGCGCCACGCCCGTCCAGGAGATCGCCTACGCGCTATCGACCGCGATTGCCGTCCTCGACGAGACGAAGGCTCGCGGGCAGGTGTCCGAGGAGGACTTCCCGCGCGTTTTCGGGCGGATCTCGTTCTTCGTCAACGCCGGCATCCGATTCATCGAAGAGCACGCGAAGCTCCGCGCCATGGGCAAGCTCTGGGAGGAGATCGGGCGCAACCGTTACGGCGTCACCGAGCCGAAATTCCTGCGCATGCGCTACGGCGTGCAGGTGAACTCGCTGGGACTTACGGAATCGCAGCCCGAGAACAACGTTCCGAGGATCGTGCTCGAGGCGCTCGCGGTCACGATGGGCCGCGATGCGCGCGCCCGCGCGATCCAGTTGCCCGCCTGGAACGAGGCGCTGGGTCTCCCGCGCCCGTGGGACCAGCAATGGAGCCTGCGAATCCAGCAGATCCTCGCCAACGAGACCGACATCCTGGATTACCCGGACATCTTCGAGGGCTCGCACGTGATGGAGGCGCTAGCGGACGAGCTCGCCGAGGGGGCGCGCGAGGAGATGCTGACGGTGGAGGAGCACGGCGGCGCCGTTGAGGCCGTCCCCTATATGAAGGCGCAGCTTGTCGAGTCCCACCGCGAGCGTGTTGCGAAGATCGAGCGCGGTGAGATCAAGGTCATCGGCCAGAACTCCTTCACCGAGACCGAGGATTCGCCGCTCACGGCCGGCGCCGACGGTGGGATCCTCACCCCCGACCCTGAGGTCGAGCGCGAGTGCCGCGAGGCACTCGAGCGCTGGAAGGCCGAGCGCGACTCCGACGAGGTCGAGACGGCGCTCGAGAAGCTGGCCGAGGCCGCAGCCGACGAGAGCGCCAACATCATGGCGGCGACCATCGAGGCGGCGAAGGCGGGTGCCACGACCGGCGAGTGGGCCGGGGTGCTGCGTGACGTGTTCGGCGACTACCGGGCGCCGACGGGCGTGGGCTCGGCCCCAGAGCCCGGAAACGGCGACGTCCTTTCCGCGGCGCGCGAGCGGATGTCGGCGGTCACGGAGCAGCTTGGGCACCGCCCGCGCATCCTGGTCGGAAAGCCGGGCCTTGACGGGCACTCCAACGGCGCCGAGCAGATCGCCGTCCGCGCGCGCGACGTGGGCATGGAGGTGATCTACCAGGGGATCCGCCTTACGCCTGAGCAGATCGCCGCGTCGGCCCGCGACGAGGACGTGGACGTCGTCGGGCTTTCGATTCTCTCGGGCTCACACCGCGAGCTCGTTCCCGAGACCGTCCGCCTGCTGAGGGACGAGGGCGTCGACGCCCCGGTGCTCGTCGGCCGGATCATCCCGCGCG
>VAYL01000102.1:0-3247 GCA_005884305.1 Actinomycetota bacterium | reverse complement strand
CTGGTCGATGCCGTACAGGACCCCGAGGTGCCGCGGTGGACGCGGATCCCCTCTACCTACGGGGAGGCCGATGCGCAACGGTGGCTCGTCGAGGGAGCCAGCCGCAGGGAGTCGGGTGAGGGCCTGGACACGATGATCGTCGACACTGAAACGGACGCGCTGTTGGGGGGCGTGGGAATGGTTCGCGTCGATTGGCAGGAACGAACGAGCGAGCTCGGTTACTGGCTCTCGGGCGAGGCACGCGGCCGTGGCGTGATGACCCGGGCGGTTCGTCTGTTCAGCGAGTGGATCTTCGAGAACCTCCCGATTGATCGGCTCGGAATCATGGCGTCGGTCGATAACGCGGCGTCGCGGGCTGTCGCGGAGCGGGCCGGATTCGAGTTCGAGGGGGTTCTCCGCTCGTTCGTGATCATCAACGGCGAGCGCCACGACATGGCCGTGTACTCGCTCCTGCGCGGGGAGTTGCGCTGAGGCGGAATCGGATCGGATACTAGCTACGCTGGGTGCGATGAACGAAGGCTTTCCCGAGGAGCGGGGTGCCTGGCTGCGGTGCTACCGCTGCTGGTCACAGCGCCTCGAAGCCCAAGTCCATTACGACGAGATCCTCAAGGTCGATCCCGAGACGGGCGAGGCCGCCGACCGCGTCGAGGAGATCCAGGAGGCCGTAGTGCAGTGCCTCGATTGCATGCACGACCAGCCGCATTTGACCGTGGCCGACGGCCGCGTCGTCCCGGTGGAGGAGCGCTGGGAGCGCATGGTGGCCGGCAGGCCGTTCGTCGCCTCCTGCACCGTGACCATCGACCAGGACCAGGTCGAGACTTGCTCCGGCCCTGACGCCGCCGACAGCCTTACGTTTGGAGCGCTGGGCGATTCCGGCACGCGCGAGTTCTTCACCCATGTTCGCTTCCACAAGCACGATGACGATCTGATCGTCGTCCACCTCCTCGTCGAGCTCTATGCGCGAACCGAGGAGGAGGCGATCGACGTCCTGGAGGAAGCGGCGCGCGGAACTCTCGAGATCACCTCGCTCGCCGAGGAGTCGCGGCCGCCGGCTCACGCACCCGGCGAGGCGCACTGAGCAGCTAGCCGGATATAAACCCCGCGATGCCCGGAATCGGCGCCTTCATCTCCGCCGGGCGCTCGCTCGACTCCGCCCTCAACCGAGCCCGCCTGACCGACGAGCTCGGGTTCGACGCGGTGTTTACGACCCACATCGCCGGGCGCGATTCCCTGTCGCTCCTGATGGCGTACGCGTCCGTGACCGAGCGGGTGCGGCTGGGCACCGGCGTCGTCCCGATCTTCTCCCGAACGCCGGCGTCCATGGCCCAGACCGCCGCGACGATCGACGAGTTCTCGGGCGGGCGAATGGTGCTGGGGATCGGCGTCTCCCACAAGGTCACGGTCGAGAACTGGTTCGGCGCCAAGATCGAGAAGCCGGTCACGCAGATGCGCGAGTACGCCTCCATCCTGCGGGCGATCTTCCAGGGCGAGCCGCCTCCGGAGGGAGAGTTCTTCAGTACGCGCTTTCAGTTCATGGGGTACGAGGCCCGCGCCGACCTGCCCATCTACATCGCCGCCCTTTCGCCGAACATGCTGCGCCTGGCGGGCGAGATCGGCGACGGCGTGATGCTCTGGCTCTGCAACCCGCAGTACATCCGCGACGTCGTGGTGCCGTCAGTCCGCGAGGGCCGCGAGCGCGCCGGTAAGTCACTCGACGGTTTCGAGATCGTCCCGGCGATCACCGTGGCGCGTACCGACGACGTCGAGGCGGCGCGAGCGACCATGCGCCAGGAGCTCGTCACGTACGCGTCGCTTCCCTTCTATCGCGCGATGCTCGAGCGTTCGGGTTTCGGGGACGACCTCGCCGCCTTCGACGAGGGGATCCAGGCGGGGGACGTCGAGCGCGCCAAGTCCGGCCTCTCCGACGCGCTGCTCGAGTCCCTCGCGGGGCTCGGCTCCGCCGACGACGTGCGCACGGCGGTGGAGCGCTACCGAGATGCGGGTGCGACCTGGCCATCCATCGGCGGCCTCCCGGGAGGTGACTTCGACAGCGCTCTGCGCGCCGTCGCCGAGCTCATCTAGCGGCGAGCTTTCGCACCAGATCGCGGTAGGCACCGAACGCCGGTTTGGGTGAGTAGTCGTCCCGCAGCAGCCCGTAGTGCTGCTGGAAGTTCGGCCCGGAGCTGTTGTGGTCGCGCAGGTCGAACCACCGGTAGTCGGTGACGTTGTAGGTGCCGCGGAAGTCGTTGACGGCGCCCACCATCTGGCGGAGCGCACGCACCTGCTCGGACTCCGGTCGTCCGGGCCCGGTGGGCCAGCCGTTCTCCTCGACGTGGATCGGCACCTTGCGACCGAGGCGGGCGATGGGCATGAAGCACTCGCGAAGCTGGCTCATGGCGTTGACCATGCCGTCCCGGAAGCCGGTCCCGACGGGCGGCTCGGTGGGCGGGAACACGGTGCCGGGATAGGCGTCGAGGCCGACCCAGTCGACCGAGCGGGCGAAACGCTTGCCCCCGTGCTCGCGCAGGAAGCCCCAGAAGTGCGCCTCGCGGTTCGGGTCTGTCCGGTAGGCCCAGTTGAAGCCGATCTTCAGATGCTCGAATCCGAGCCGATGTGTGAGCCGGTGCGCTGCCTCGACGCCACGTACGAGCGCGCGGCGCGCCCGGTCGTACGCGCTGTCGGAGGCGTCGGGCGCGACGCGGTAGAAGTTCACCTCGTTCGTCACCTGCAGCCCGGTGACTCGCGGGTTCGGCCCGAAGCGGCGCACGACGCGACGCACGAAGCCCACCCAAGCGTCGATGTCGCCCTCCTGCTTCGGGCGGGGGTGGTAGCGGAGTTGGAGCTCGACGTCGTACCCGCGACGCGTGTAGAGGCGGGTCAGCCGCGCGAAATGGCGGATGCCCCGTCGCCCGTCCGACCAGAAGAGCCGATTCAGGCGCAGGACGAACGGCCCGTTGGGCGGCCGCAGGCGGCCGAGAGCCGCAAGCGTCTTAGCGCGGTCGATCGGCGTCAGCGGAACCGGAGGCCCGATCGCACCGGCTCGGCCGGCCGGCGTGATCCCCATCCTCAGTTGCGGTCCGGGTAGCTTGGGCACCCCCGCGGCGGTCAGATCACCGGTGCATGGGGCGGATGTCTGAGCGAGTGCGTGATCCCCCTGCGGTGCAAGCAGTAGCGCGACCGCCAGCGAGGCGGCGAGGGCGGCCAAGGCGCCGAACATCGGTGTCAAAGACGTGCGCTTGATGCAGTG
>VAYL01000101.1:15590-15921 GCA_005884305.1 Actinomycetota bacterium | reverse complement strand
GCCCCGAGCAACGCTTCGCGGCTGTGGTCGGCGCGGCTGAGGCGGTGCTGGAAGTAGCCACTGCGCCGCGACCTGGATGACCCGCTACCATCCGGCACCGCGCCGGCCAAGGGGTTTCGCCGGCGCCTTGCTTACCCGGCCTTTACGGACTCGACATACACATTTCCCGTTGACTCACCTCCCGATCAAGCTCGTCTGCGGCCTCGCCATGCTGAGCGCCGGAGCGGTCGCGGTCAGCGGCTGCGGCAACAGCGTGCCGGCGAACGGCGTGGCCAAGGTCGGCGGCACGGTGATCACGAAGGCCGACTTCAAGAAGTGGCTGAACACAGCC
>VAYL01000101.1:11203-15466 GCA_005884305.1 Actinomycetota bacterium | reverse complement strand
AAGCAGTGCAAGCAGGAGTACGACCAGCTCAAGGCCCAGGTGATGCAGTTCCTGATCCAGGCCCAGTGGGTGCTCCAGGAGTCCGACAAGCAGGACATCAAGGTCTCGAGCGCCGAGGTCCAGCGCTCCTTCCAGGACCAGAAGAAGCAGGCCTTCCCGACCGAGAAGGCCTACCAGCGCTTCCTGCAGAGCTCCGGCATGTCGGAGCCGGACATCCTCTTCCGCGTCAAGCTCGACACGCTCCAGCAGCGGCTGACCCAGAAGGTCACGCAGAACCAGTCGAAGGTCACCGATGCGGACATCCAGAGCTACTACAACAAGAACCGGAAGCGCTTCGCCCAGCCTGAGCGCCGCAACCTGAAGGTGGTGCTCACCAAGAGCAAGGCGAAGGCGCTCAGGGCCAAGCGCCTGATCGCCAAGGGTCAGAGCTTCAAGAAGGTCGCCAAGAAGTACTCGATCGACCAGGCGTCGAAGTCGCAGGGCGGCAAGCTGCTCGGCGTGTCCAAGGGCCAGCAGGAGAAGGCCCTCGACGACGCGACGTTCGCGGCCAAGAAGGGCAAGCTCGTCGGGCCGATCAAGACCCAGTTCGGCTACTACGTCTTCGACGTGACCGGGATCACGTCGGCCTCCCAGCAGTCGTTCGACAGCGCCAAGTCGTCGATCAAGCAGCAGCTGGCCCAGCAGCACCAGCAGAAGGCGCTGACGGCATTCGGCACCAGCTACCGCAACCAGTGGAAGAGCAAGACCGACTGCCGCAAGGGCTACGTCACCGACGACTGCAAGAACGCGCCGAAGTCGAAGTCGTCGACGACCTCCACGACGAACACCACGCAGTAGAGCGCGATCATCGCTGGGGCACCCGTAGAGTTCGCCGGGTGCCCGAGCCTGACGTGGCCGCCGCCGTCGCGGCTCTCGACGCCCTGACGCGGCGCCTGCGCCGCGAGTGCCCGTGGGACCGCGAGCAGGACGAGCGCTCGATCGTCCCGCACACGGTCGAGGAGGCCTACGAGCTGGCCGACGCGGCCGCGAGCGGCGATGACGCCAAATTGCTGGATGAGCTCGGCGACGTGCTCTTCCAGGTGTACTTCCTCGCGCTGCTGCTCGAGGAGCGAGGCGCCGGCAATCTCGCCGAGGTGGCGGAGTCGATGGCCCAGAAGCTAATCCGCCGCCACCCGCACGTGTTCGGCGAGGTGGAGGCCCGCACGGCAGGCGAGGTCCTCCGCAACTGGGACCGGATCAAGCGCGAGCAGGAGGGAAGGGGCGCCGGAGAGCCCTTCGCCGACGTGCCGGAGAACCTGCCCGCCCTCCTCTATGCGCGCAAGATGCAGCGGCGGGCGGCCTCCGCGGGGCTCGCCGGTGAGGAGGCGAGCGAGCGCATGCCCGAGCCCGATCTCCGGGACGCCGCGGAGCGCTGGATCGGGGAGGCACTGTTCGGCCTGGTGGACACAGCGAGGCGCCTGCGGGTGGACCCCGAGCTCGCCCTGAGAGCGGCGGCGGACCGCTTCCGCGATGAGGCGTCGAATGAGCGTTTGGGGAATTGAGGTCGCTATAGCGTCCGCAATCCACCAAAAGCTTTCGGTTCCGCGGCGCGCCGGGGCCCTGCCCTACTTGCCCTGACACAATCCCGCCGCCATGCCCACGATCGAGCGTATCCATGGCCGCCAGATCCTCGACTCGCGGGGCAATCCGACCGTGGAGGTGGAGGTTGAGCTAGACACCGGCGCGACCGGCCGCGCCGCGGTTCCGTCTGGCGCCTCGACCGGTGAGTTCGAGGCCACCGAGCTGCGCGACGGCGGCGACGAGTGGGCCGGCAAGGGCGTCTCGCGCGCGGTGGCAAACGTCAACGACGAGATCGCCCGCGCGCTCACGGGCGCCCGCGCGACCGAGCAGGGGGCGATCGACCGGACCCTGATCGACCTGGATGGCACCCCCAACAAGGGCCGGCTGGGCGCGAACGCGATCCTTGGCGTGTCCCTAGCGGTGGCCAAGGCGGCGGCGGAGGAGGCGGGGGAGCCGCTCTACGTGTTCCTGGGCGGCACCGGCGAGACCACTCTGCCGGTCCCGATGATGAACGTGCTGAACGGCGGCGCCCACGCCGACAACAGGGTGGACTTTCAGGAGTTCATGGTCGTCCCTGCCGGCGCGCCGACCTTCGGGGAGGGCGTGCGGATGGGCGTGGAGATCTTTCACGCGCTGAAGGCCACGCTCAAGTCCCGCGGCCTGGGGACGACGGTGGGGGACGAAGGCGGCTTCGCGCCGGACCTGGACTCCAACGAGGCGGCGCTCGAGGTCCTGATGGCCGGGATCGAGGCGGCCGGGTACGCCCCCGGCAGGGACGCCTACATCGCCCTCGATCCGGCTACGAGCGAGCTGTACGAGGACGGGACATACGTCCTGGAGCACGAGGGCCGAACGCTGTCGGCCGATGAGCTCGCCCGCTATTGGGGAGAGATCTGCAACCGGTATCCGGTCATCTCGCTCGAGGACGGGATGGGCGAGGAGGACTGGGACGGCTGGCGGGCGCTCACCGAGCGTCTCTCCTCGAGCGTTCAGCTCGTCGGCGACGACCTCTTCGTGACGAATCCGGATCGCCTGCGGCGAGGGATCGAGGAGGGCGTCGGGAACTCGATCCTGGTGAAGCTGAACCAGATCGAAGGACGCCGGCTACACCACCGTCATCTCCCACCGCTCGGGTGAGACCGAGGACACGACGATCGCCGACGTCGCGGTGGCGACGGGAGCCGGGCAGATCAAGACCGGCGCGCCCTCCCGCTCGGATCGCGTTGCAAAGTACAACCAGCTCCTACGCATCGCCGAGGAGCTCGGGGAGCGCGCGACCTATCCCGGCATCGAGGCGTTCGCCGGAAGGTAGAGCGCCCTGGTTGGCGAAACCATGAGGCGTGAGCGATCGCCGGTATCGGGTATCCCCACGCAGCAGCCGCCGGCGGACCCGAATCCACTGGGACCGGCTCGGCCGGATCGCTCTGGTGCTGGTTTTCTTCGCGATCCTCTTCTCCTACATCAGCCCGGTCGTGAACTTCGTGGACGCCTGGCGAGGGTCACACGACGCGGACTCCCAGCTCGCCGCGCTGAAGAACGAGCACGACCGGCTCGAGGCGAAGGCGGCCTCGCTGAAGTCGCCGAACGCCGTCGCCGAGGAGGCGCGCAGGCTCGGGATGGTGCTGAGCGGCGAGCGCTCGTTCGTCGTCAAGAACCTGCCGAACTGACCGCAAACCGGGGGGTAGACCGCGGAGCACGCGGCGCGTGACGCTCCCGGCGGCCTTCTACACCGCACCGGCGAGCGACCGCGTGCTCACCGCCGGCGCCTACCTGGTGGGGGTCGTCGAGCTCGCGGCCCTGCTCGGCGCGCTGGCGTTCGGCGCCTACCGCGTGCGAGCGCTGCTCCTGCCGGACTGGACGGGCGCCCCGGCCCGGCTCGCTGAGGTCGTCCTGGGAGCTACTGCGCTCCTGTGGATCTCCGAGGTCGCCGGGACGTTCGGTGGCTTCAAGGAATACGTCATCCTCGGCGCCGGGATCGCCGTCGGACTGGGAGCGGGTCTAATCGCCAGGAGACTCGCCCCGGACCGCCCGCGGCGCCAGGCGCCGCCGGCACCCGTCGCGTGGGGCGTCGCGAAGGCCGTCGCGGTGCTGGCCGGGGCCGCCTTGGCGGCCGCGTGGACTATCCCCACCCTCAGCACGCTGGCATCCGGCTTCGACCGCACCGACACCCTCTGGTACCACCTCCCGCTCGCGGCGAAGTTCGTCCAGACGGGCTACCTCGGTCACATCTACTTCTTCGACCCGATCTTCCTGGCATCGTTCTACCCGGCGAACTCCGAGGTCTTCCACGCGGTGCCGATGCTGTTCTTCAACCGCGACGTCCTGTCGCCGCTGATCAACCTGGGGTGGCTGGCGATGGCCCTGCTCGCGGCGTACTGCATCGGCCGTCCCTACGGCATGGGGCCGCAGGCCATGATCGGCTCGGCAATCGCCTTGGGCTCACAGTCGCTGGTCGAGTTCCAGGCAGGCGAGGCACTAAATGACATCACGGGCGTCGCCTTCGTTCTGGCGGCCGTGGCCATTCTCGTCAACGGGTATGCGGCGGGGAGGGCAGCGAGGGGGAGCGTGGCTGCATCACCAAGCGACGCGTCGGTGGGCGTCCCCGAGCATCGGGTACCCCCGGGTACCCAATCGGTACCCAGGGGTACCCGGGTCTGGCCCGAGGGGGGGACAGCCGGGCTGATCACCGGCCGGGAGATCTCA
>VAYL01000101.1:9103-11175 GCA_005884305.1 Actinomycetota bacterium | reverse complement strand
TCTCGTTCCTGGCTCCCGTCGCTGCCCTCACCGTCGGCGTCATCGTGATCGCGCCAGGCGCCAGACGGCTCAAGGCCGCCATTGCGTTCATGATCCCGATGCTCGTTGCGGGCGGCTATTGGTACCTACGGAATCTGGTCGCCGTCGGCAATCCGATTCCTTATATCGGGCACATCGGCCCGATCTCGCTGCCCGCGCCGGCCAGGGGCTTTCAGCTTCGGCCCGACTACGCCGTCGTCCACTACTGGAACGACACGGGGGTTTGGTCGCACTGGTTCGCGCCCGGGCTCCACGAGTCGTTCGGGACGCTGTGGCCGGCGACGCTCGTCGGGATGCTGGCCGTTGCGGTCTTCGCGATCTGGCGTGGCCGCGAGCCCATCCTTCGCGTGCTGGGCGCGTTCGTCATTGTCACCGCCGTCGCGTACGTCTTCACACCGCTCACGGCGGCCGGCGAGCAGGGGGAGCCGATCTCGTTCACGTGGAACGTCCGCTACCTGGCGCCCGCGATCGCGGTGGGGCTCGCGATCCTGCCCTGCCTGCCCGCAGCGCGCGCGACGGCGCGCCGCCAGGTGTTGGTCCTCGCGGCGCTTGCGATCGTCCTCGGCTTCACGGTCGGCTCGCTGGTCCAGTGGAAGCAGGGGCACGTCAAGGGCGCCGTCGCCGCGGGGGTCCTGGTCGTGGTGGTGGCCGGCGCAATTGCGCTCGTCCACCGGCGGGGGTGGCTTGCAGACGGCCGCGGGCGCTCGGCAGCCACTGCCGTGGGTGCGGCCGCCGTGGTTGTGTTCGTTGCCGCGGGGTACGTCGGCGAGCGTCACTACCTCAAGAACCGCTTCGAGAACACCGGGCAATCGCAGGACCTCGATTCCGCACTGCGCTGGGCGAATGACCTACGAGATGCCAAGGTTGCCGTAGCAGGCATCCGCGGCGTATTCACCCAGTATCCGTTCTACGGGACCGACCTCTCGAACCAGGTCCAGTGGCTGGGAAAGCCGGGGCCTCACGACGGATACAGCCGCATCCCCGATTGCCGCCAGTGGAGGGAGGCCCTGAACGCCGGGGGGTACACCCACGTCGTGACGACCTTCGACCCCTATCTCCCGGGCACGCTGCGAAGCTCACCCGAGGGGCGGTGGACCGGCTCGGACCCGAACGCCCGCCTCGTGCTGCGCGAAGGTCCCGTGCGCGTGTTCGAGCTCCGTGGTCCGCTCGACCCGTCCGGGTGCAAGGGCCAGAAGCCCCTGGGCCCGAAGCGACTCCACAGCGTCCCCAACCTGAACTCAACGCTTAAGACCGGCGACTAGGCTGCCGCGATGCTCGGCGTCTATGCCTCGGGAGCCGCGATACTCGTCGCCTCGCTCGTGCTCGGGCGGGCGCTGCTCCACATCGTCGGGCTGAGCGTTCACACGTGGCTCGGGGGCGTGGTCGGCTTCGCGGCCCTGACGATCGCGTGCCCGCTCCTCATCCGTCTTCCGGGGCGCGGAACGACGGTGTCCGTGCTCCTCGCGCTGATCACGGTCGCAGCGATGTTCTACCTCTGGCGCGAGGACCGTGGCGGGCGGCTCCTGGCTCGCCGATCGGGTGCCTCGCCCGACCGCGAGCCGACCGGGCCGCGGCCCCCGGGAGAGGGGCACCCGGAGTCGAGCTGGGCGCTCGGCGTCCTCGTCGCCCTGATCGTGGTGGTCGTGGCGTCGCTGCCGTTCGCCTTCAACGAGCGCAACGGCGTGCTCGGCGAGGGCATCTACACGAACGACCAGGCGGCGCAGCTCTACTGGACCGACTGGCTGCAGCACGGGCTCGGCCCCGAGCCGAATGCCGTGCGCTTCGGGTATCCGACCGGGCCGCAGGCGGTGGCCGCGACGGCCGCCGAGGCGACGAATTCGAGCCTGCTCGACGCCTTCAACGGGTTGCTCATCGTCATCCCGGTGCTGACGGCGCTCACCGCGCTGGGGGTGATGGGCGGCCTATCTCCACCAAGGAGGGTGATCGCGGCGTCGCTTGTGGCGATGCCGTACCTGGCGGCGTCCTTCCTGGCCCAGAGCGCGTTCAAGGAGACCGCGATGGCGCTCCTGGTG
>VAYL01000101.1:1140-9080 GCA_005884305.1 Actinomycetota bacterium | reverse complement strand
CCTCAACCGAAAGCCGGACTACGGGGGCGGGGTACATCCGCGCCGCGCGCTGATCATCGTCCTGATCCTGCTGGCGGCGTCGAGCATCTTCGTCTACAGCATCCCCGGCCTCATCTGGTTCGCCCTCGCCCTGCCCATCTGGGTGGTCCTGGAGCTCGTGACCGGCGGCCTGCGAATCGACGCCGCGGCGGCGCGCGGTGTTGTGCGACGTCACCGGCGGATGATCATCGCGGTCGGGCTCGTCCTGGTCGCGGTCGTCGCGTTCTCCGCGTCACAGCTCTCGGGGTTCGTCGGCAAGGTTGGGATGGTGCAGGCGTCGGCGGGGCGGCTCATGTCGCCGGTGTTTCCCGGCGAGGCGCTGGGGATCTGGCCTCAGGGCGACTTCCGCATCGTCCGGGGCGAGGTGGACGGCGCCTACATCGCGATCGCGATCGCGCTGATCGCGGCGCTGATCGGGGCGGCGGCGGCGGTGCGGCGCCGCGACTGGGGACTGGTGGCGGTGGGAGCCAGCACCGTGATCGTGTATGTGGGCGCGCGGTTGTTCGCGTCGATCTATGTCGAGGCCAAGGCCCTGGCGGTGATGGCACCGCTTGTGGTGATGGCCATGCTCCTGGGGCTGCTGGCCCCCAACTGGGCGTCTGACGACGAGCCCAGGCACACTGGCTTCGACCAGGAGGCGTCTGGCCGCTGGCGCCGGCTGCGCGGGCGCAACGTCACGATCGCGCGCTACGCCTTCGGCGGCATCGTGGCCGCATGCCTCACGGTTTCCACCTTCCTCGCTTTGCGGGCCGCGCCGGTGGGGTTCGACCAGCGCGGGGCAGAGCTCGAGGGCCTCGCCGGCCTGATCCCTAACGATTCGGTCGTCTTCTTCGGCGTCGACCGTTTTTCGGGGTACTGGCTGCGTGGCACGCGGATGGAGCGCCCGGGCGGGTATGTCCCCGCGGAGGTCAAGCCCGGCCGCTCGAAGGTCTGGCAGCAGGGACTCTCGATGGACTTCGACACGCTTCGCCCGAAGAGCCTCGACGACTTCGACTACGCGATCACGACCCGCGCCGGATACCAGTCCAGCGCGCCGCCGAACTTCAAACCCGTGGCTCGCACCACGTCGTTCACCCTCTGGAAGCGGGACGGTCCCACTCCGCCGCAGCAGATAATCGAGAAGGACGGGACCCCCGGTCGCACACTCGGCTGTCCCGACGGGACGAAGAAGGGCATCGCAAGTCATCAGGGCACGGCAACCCTTCTGGATCATCCGGTCACGCGGAAGTTCTCCGCCTGGGACCCGGGCGCGTACTTCGACGCCCCCGGCTCGGCCAGCGTGAAGATGAAGCTGCCGCGTGGTCGCTGGGACCTCTCGCTCCAGTACGACAGCCAGGTCTCGCTCCAGGTGTCCGCCGGTGGGCGAAGCTTCACGCTCCCGCCGTCCCTCGACGGCATGTACCTCACCGAGCCGGGCCGAGCCTCATTCTGGTCCGCGGGGAACGTGCAGTCCAAGGGCGGGACGGTGAAGGTCAAGGTCGACGCCTCCGAGCCGAGCTCGTTCCAGCGATTTGTGGGCGTGCGCCGGCAGGTATGGCTTGGTGGGATCGCCGCGACGAGCGGCGGCCCGCAAACGGTCCCGCTTCACGACACCTGCAAGCGCTTCATCGATCACTACGTGGTCGGCGGCAAGGCAGCGGCCGGCCAGGCGAGTGCATCCAAGGGCTGAAGCGGCCTCCACTAACTTCGTCTCAGATGGCCGCCACCAATGAAGCCACCAAGCTGCCGGAGGTTCTCCGCAACGAGAAGGGCCGGCCGGTCGCCAAGCCGCCGCCCGTGCTCTTCGTCGGTGGGACCGGGCGTAGCGGCACGCATGTGGTCGCCAAGCTGCTCGGCAAGCACTCGAAGATGGGGCTCGTCCCCGTCGAGGTTCGCTTTCACGTCGAGGACCGGGGCTTTCCGGGACTGCTCTCGGGCGAGGTGACGAAGGAGCAGTTCCTGCGCCGCCTGCGCGGGTTCTGGTGGCGCGGCTTTCAGACCCGGCGCATGCGCGGCCTGTACCGCTTCGTCCCCAAGGACCGTTTCGAGCTCGCCGTCGCCAGGTTCGAGCCCGCCTTCGACGACGACCCCGAGGGGGCATGCCACGACCTCTTCTTCGACCTGCTGGGCGTGCGGCTGGAGCGCGCCGAGGCGCCCACGCTCGTTGAGCAGAGCTGCGACACGATCGCGCAGGGGGCGACGCTTTCGCGCCTGTTCCCGGAGGCCAAGTTCATCCACGTGGTCCGCGACGGGCGCGACGCCTCGGCTTCGCGAGTCTCCCAGACCCACGGCCTCGTCTATCCCCGCACTCGCCGGCAGGGGCTCGGATGGTGGGAGGAGCGCATCCGCAGCATCGACGCGGGCGCGCGAGCCATCCCTCCGGAGCGCCTACTCACCGTGAGCCTCGACGAGTTCCTGCTGCTCGGGCAGCGCGCCCTGCGGCCGTTCTGCCGGTTCGTCCGGATTTACCCCCAGCCGAAGATGAAGCGCTTCTACCGCCGCCACATGAGCCACGAGCTCGCGCACTCGGCGCGCTGGCGCGCCGGGCTCAGCGATCGGCGCGCGGGGGTGTTGGAGCGGGACTACGAGGAGATCGTTTCCCGGCTCGAGCGTGACGGCATTGGGTGCGCGCCGCTTCTGCGGCGTACCTTGGACCGTTCGCTGGGCGCGGGTCCGCCGGATGAGGACGTCCTGGCTTTCCTAACCGGCGACGGGACCCCCTGGCAGGTGCGGGTGTGAGCGAGGGGGCCGAGCTCGTCTTCGTCGGGGGGACGGGGCGCAGCGGCACCACGGTTCTCGCCGAGCTTCTCGGGCAGCACTCCCGCTTCGCTGCGGTGCCGATCGAGTGCCGGTTTCACTGCCACCCCAAGGGCCTCGCCGACGTTGTTGCCGGGCGCACGAGCCCCGAGGAGTTCATTCGCAAGCTGCGGACGTACTGGTGGCACCGCGTTCGGGTGGGATCCCGCGTGATCGTGCCCTCCGGCTTCACCGGCAGAGCCTCGTCGCGCTCCGCCTGCGACAGCGCGTCGGACTCGGACCGCGCGGCGAGGTTCGGGTCCGTGGGCTGCATGAGATCATCGACCGAGAACGGTTCGACGATGCGGTGGTGCGCTTCGAGAGCGCGCACCGCGGCGACCTACTCCAGGCGTCGCGCGACCTCTTCTACGACCTGGTGGTACCGGTTCGCGAGACGTCGGGAAAGCCGGCGGTGGTGGAGATGAGCACCTTCTCGATCGCGGCAGCGCCCGAGCTGGCGCGCATCTTTCCCGAGGCGCGCTTCGTCCATAGCGTGCGCGACGGCCGCGACTCCGGCGTCTCGAAGGTAGGCCTCGCCGAGAAGGCGCACCACCCGACTGACGCGATCTCGGGCATCGACTTCTGGGCCGATCGGCTTCGCCTCGCGGACATCGGGGCCAGGGGGCTGTCCGCAGACGAGCGGTCGCGCCTTCATCTGATCAGCCTCGACGAGCTCGTCTGGGCCGACCGCGCGGGGGCGTACGCGGAGCTTTTGAGCTTTCTCGGCGTCGAGGACGAGCAGCCGATGCGGGACTTCTTCGAGTTGCGGATGACCGGCCAGGCCGCCAACCGGGGGCGCTGGCGCGAGGGGCTCGACGACGCTGAGCAGCGGCAGGTGACGGAGCACTACGAGGCGACCCTCGCGCGGTTGGAGCGCGAGGAGTACCACTGCGCCCCGTTGCTTCGCCGTACGTATGAGCGGACGCTCGCCTCGCAGCCCAGCACGTGACCTTGCCGGAGCAGCCCGAGGTCATCTTCGTCGGCGGGACGCCGTTCAGCGGTGCCGCCTCGGTGGCCGCGCGGCTCGCAGCCGGGCCGGGCGTGACGCCGATCCCGCTCGCGGTGCGCTTCCACAGCGATCCGTGGGGGATCCCGGCCGTGCTCAACGGGCGCATCGGCCTGGACGACTTCGCGGAGCGGCTGCGGGCCGAGGAGATCGCCGAGCGAGTGCCTCCCGAGCGGCTCGACGCAGCGGTCGCCGCGCTTCGCTCCGGCTACGACGCCGATCCGCTTCAGGCCTGCCGGGATCTCTTCTGGGCGCTCGTCGGCGAGCTGCTGCCCGATCCGGCTGGCGAGACGCTCGTCGAGGCGAGCCCCGACAACCTCTTCGAGGCGCAGACCCTCACGCGCCTGGTTCCGGGGGCGAGGTTCGTCCACGTTGTTCGCGACGGCCGTGCCGTGGCCGCGGATGCGGTCGAGTCGGACGCCGTCGCCGTGTACCGGATCCCGGCAGCGCTCGAGTGGTGGGCCGGCGAGCTGCGTGAGATCGAGCGTGGGGTGAGGGGGGAGGAGGACGGCGCGCCGTACGCGATCCCCGAGGAGCACCTGTCGATCGAGTTCGCGGACGCCGACCGGGG
The DNA here is from genome assembly GCA_005884305.1 of Actinomycetota bacterium. Taxonomy (GTDB): domain Bacteria; phylum Actinomycetota; class Thermoleophilia; order Solirubrobacterales; family 70-9; genus AC-56. Next base: position 4,689 of record VAYL01000101.1, on the reverse strand, counting down.
CCGGTGGCGGAGCCAGGTGCGCGGGCCGCTGCGCTGGTGGACGACGCGCCGCTACGAGCGAACGCTCGGCGAGCTCGAGGCCGAGTCCAATCATGCGGCGCCGACGCTGCGCCGCGCGTACGAGGCGGAAGCCTGATGGCCGAGCGAGTCCAGGACGGGCGAGCGGTGAGGAACCAGCCCAGGCGGCTGTCGGGAACTGGCGCGGCTGGTTCCGGACGGCGAATCATGTTCGTGTCGTCGAACGGCACTGGGCTAGGGCACCTGACGCGATCGATGGCGATCGCGCGCCGCCTCGACCCGCAGGTCGAGTCGCTGTTCATCACGCTTTCCCGCGCCGCCCCGGTGGTTCGGGAGCTGGGCTTTCCGGTCGAGTACATGGCGTCGCACGGCAGCGTCGGCGCCGGCAGCGACTTCCTCTGGTCGCGCCGAACGGCGGCCCGCCTGCGGGTCGCCATCGCCGAGGCTGAGCCGAGCGTCCTGCTCTTCGACGGGATCCTTCCGTACGACCCGCTGCTGGCCGCGATGAAGCAGGTCCCGGTTACCGTCTGGTGCCGGCGAGGCCTGTGGCAGCGCGGGGCCAGCACGGCCCCGCTCACGCGAAGCGATCTGTTCGACGCGATCCTGGAGCCGGGCGAGTTCGCGGCCGACGCCGATTCGGGCCCGACAAGCTCCCGCCGCGCCGACGCCCATCAGGTCGACCCGATCGTCTTTCTGGACGACTCCGAGCTCCTGCCGCGCGACGAGGCTGCTCGGGAACTGGGATTGGACCCGGAGAAGCCCACGATCCTCGTACAGCTCGGCCAGGGCGCCGAGGTGGCGGCAGCGACCGATCGCTGCCTGCGTGTGCTCGCCGGGCAAGATGACGTCCAGGTGGCGGCGGCATCGTCGGCGCTCGCGGGCCTGCTGGACGTGCCGGAGGGGATCGTCCACCTCCACTCCACGTATCCCATGAGTCGCTACTACGCGGCGTTCGACGGCGCGGTCGCTGCGGCCGGGTACAACGTGTTTCACGAGCTGATCCGTTTCGGCGTGCCGACGCTGTTCGTTCCGATGCGCCGCGAGACGGACGACCAGCCCGCGCGGGCGCGCTACGCCGCGGAGGCTGGCGTGGGCCTGGCGGTGGATGGCCCGGGGGACGAGCGGATCGGCGACCGCCTGGGCGAGCTCCTCGACGCAGACCGTCGCGCGGCAATGAAGGAAAGGCTGCAGGAGCTCCGACAGGACAACGGCGCCGCCGAGGCGGCCCGCTGGCTCGAACAGCTGGGTCAGCTAAGGGGTGCCGAGGGGCGGGGCGAGAAGGCTGCCGAGCACGGACTGCGAGGCGGCTTTAGCCCCCGACTCAGGGACGGGGAAGGGCCTTCTCGGCGCGCCGCTCGGCGGCCCGTCCGCTGGGGGTCACCGGCCCGAGCTTGGGTGTTCGTTCGGACCCTTCCCAAGACGCTCGTTCGGTTGGTCGGGCAGACGATCTCGCTGCCGCGCCTGCGCACTCTGATCCTCGCGTTCGGCGCGAGCGAGGCGGAGATTCTCGAGGAGATCGAGACCGCTGCCGCCCCGCCGAACCGAGTGCTCGTGGTCACCGACTCCCTGGCGATCGGCGAGGTCTGGAGGGCCGGAACCGGCGTCGAGCACATTCCGGGGCCGGGCGAGCGCCAGGCGGAGCTCTCCGGCGTCGATTACGACGAGTTTCGCCGGCGCCGCCTGGACCTGATCCTGGCTCATCGCCCGCGCCCTCCGCGCGTCCTCGAGGTCGGGAACAGGCATTAAACGCGCCCAAATGCGGTAACCACGCCCCATGGAACGGGTGGCTCGGCTTGTACCCTGGCTGACGATGGAGGCCTCCACCGGCACGAGGACTACGCCTGAGGCGACTCCCGCCACCACCGAAGCGCACGAGCACGCCGCGGCCGACGGCGTGCGTACGGAGGCGGGCGCGCTGCCGAACCTGATCGTCATCGGGGCCCAAAAGTGCGGGACCAGCGGGCTTCACTACTACCTGAGCCTCCATCCAGAGATCTCCGTGTCTCGGCCGAAGGAGCTCAACTTCTTCATCGCCGAGCGCAACTGGCCAATGGGGGTCGACTGGTATCGCAGCCATTTCGACGCGAGCGCGAAGGTCAGGAGCGAGGCATCGCCCAACTACACGGCCTACCCGCAGCACCTCGACGTGCCCGAGCGGATGCACTCGATCGTCCCGGACGCGAAGCTGCTCTACATGGTGCGTGATCCGATCGACCGGATCGCGGCGCATTGGGTTCACAATTACGCCAAGCGCCGGGAGAAGGGCGATCTGCGAACCACTCTGCTGCACCCGAACACCTCCTATCTCGCGCGGAGCCACTACTACGCGCAGCTCCAGCGCTTCCTGCGGTTCTATCCGTTCGAGCGCGTGCTGGTGATCGAGCAGGAGCAGCTCCGCAACGAGCGGAACGAAACGCTACGCCGGATCTTCGAGTTCGCCGGCGTCGACCCCGCCTTCTCGCATCCCGGGTTCGCCACGCAGCGTCACCGCACCTCCCGCAAGCGGCGCGGCAATCCGATCACGCAGCTGATGCAGAGCATCGACCGCCGCCGCGGAAGGGTCTCGGCGCCGCGGTTCCGTGCGGCCGCGGGGCGAATTCTTCCCCTGGGCCGCACGATTGACGTCCCCGACGTTCGCGGCGCGCTGCCTCCGGAGACACTGCGTTCGCTGCGAGACGACGCCGGGCGGCTGCGTGACCTGACCGGGCTCGACCTGTCCGGTTGGTCGATCTGGGACGTCTGATGGCCGACGACGACCGGAACCAAGGGGCCTCGGCGCCCGACCCCGGCGCTAAACGCCGTCGTCGCCGACGCGCGCGGGCCGCCAAGAGCGACGCGCTCAAGCCAGAGAAGTACCAGCACAGCCACCCCGGCGGCACCGGCTCGATTCTCGGTGCGCATCTCGCGAAGTACTCGAGCTACCAGGGGGTCTCGCTTTTCCTGAGCAACATCCTCCACTACTCGTCGCTGGTGCTCGTCGGACGGTTCCTGGGCCCGCACTCCCTTGGCTCCTACGCGCTGCTGTTCTTCCTCACGGGCCTGGTCACTCAGATCATCCATGTGGTCTCCAAGCCGGGGACGATGATGCGGACGTTCGGGATCTCGGACGACGATGCTGATGACGCCGGGGACGACGACGAGGGTGAGGAGGTCGGCTCGAACAGGCCGACCTACACGCTGGGGGTAGGACTCGCGTGGACGCTCTTCCTGGCCGTCGCGATCGTCGTGCCGGTCTCGATCTTCCAGAGCTCCATTTCCCAGTTCCTGCTGGGCGACTCCACCCAGGGCATCGTCGTCGTGTACGCGACCATCACCGGAGCCGTCTGGGCGGTGTTCAAGCTCGCCGAGATGGTGATCTGGTTCGAGGGTCGCCCGCGCACGTTCGTGCTGATCGACGCCGCGCGACCGGCCTTCAACCTGGCGGCGATCATCACGATCCTCGTGCTGGGAGGCGGGGTCAAGGGCGCCGTCGCCGGCCAGACGGTGGGTACCTGCACCGCGACGCTCCTTTGCGTGGCGCTCATCTGGAAG
>VAYL01000101.1:440-1100 GCA_005884305.1 Actinomycetota bacterium | reverse complement strand
CGCGTCTTCGCTCTGGGTGGTGCAGAACGCGGACTCGTTCATCCTCTCGCGGTTCCTCGAGCACAAGGAGATCGGCCTCTACAACCTGGCTTCGCGGACCGGGTTCATGGTGGCGTTCCTCCCGCAGGGGTTCCGCGTTGCGCTGCGCCCGCTGAAGAAGACCGCTGCGTACGAGGCGTTCCGGCGGGAATACGGCATCGCAGTCGCGCAGGGACAGATGCTCGCGTACTTCTACTTACTCACGCTGACATCGATCCTCGCGATGACGCTCGGCGGCGAGATCCTGATCACGGTGGGCGGGAGCAAGTTCGCGTCGGTCGCGCCCCTCGTCCCACTCACGGCCGCATCGATGACCATGGTGCCCATGATGCGCACGATCCAGATGTCCGCCACCTACAGCAACCGCAGAACGATGTTCATCGGGTCCGTGATCTTCGTCGCCGTCACCTACGTGGGCCTGTGCATCCTCCTCTTGAGCCAGACGAATATCGGGATCTACGTCCCGCCGATCGCGATGATCGTCGCGTTCATGATCCCGTCGACCACGATGTTCCTGCGGACGCAGTTCGGCGAGACGCCGATCAAGTTCCCGTACCTCCCCATGGCGCAGGCGACGGTGGTGGCGGTCTCGATCGCCCTCGCGTACCACTTCGCGCACCC
>VAYL01000101.1:0-434 GCA_005884305.1 Actinomycetota bacterium | reverse complement strand
TGGCTCGCCCTGCTGTTCGTCCTGCGCATCATTCCCAAACATCACTGGAACCCGATCAAGCACATGGTCCTCGCGGGGATGGGGCGCCGGTCGGTGGTCGCATTCAAGAAGCGCGCCGGATTGCGAGCGCTCAGCGTCGACGAGCGAGACGCGCTGCGGACGGCAATTGTGGACCGGATGCCGCCAGACGCGCTGATACCGCCGCACCAATCCGATGACGGCGAGGATCCCCTCGGCGCGCTCGTCGCCCAGGACAGCGAGGGCGCCCGGCTAGTGGGCCTGCTGCGCCGCGCCGCACGGAAAGGTGGGATCCCGATGTCGAAGGAGAGTGAGTACGACGCCGGGCTGTCTCTGTTCCTGTTCTCCAACCAGCCGGTCGCAGTACGGCTCCGCAAGATGCGCCAGCTCCTTGCGAGCGGGGAGCACGCGCACGA
>VAYL01000253.1 GCA_005884305.1 Actinomycetota bacterium | reverse complement strand
GGACGACTTCGCCACAACTGGAGGCCATGTTCTCGTGTCCCGTAAGCGGATCATCTAACGGGGATACCCACAGCTCCCGCGTCGTGCGGGGCCACGCCGGCCCAAAGGCAGCGGGCTGTCAGCCCTGTCGGTCGGGACCTGCGCGCTCGAGAGCTACGCGGATCAGCACCCGCTTCTCTCGGCGCATCCGCTCGCGATAGTCGTCCCAGTTAGGGTTCTCGTCGGGAAAGCGCTTGTAGTAGTCGATCAGCGGATCCATCGCCTCCGGCAGCGAGACGACCTCCGCCTCGCCCTCGGCGTAGATCCATTTGCCGAAAAAGCGCTCGGTGAAGACACACAGCTGCGCCCACGGATCGTGGCGCAGGTTGACAACCTTGTAGGTCGGTTTCTCGGCTGGAGATGATCGCCCGCCCCTCGGCGTCCACGTTCACCAGCACCGGACTCTGCTGGATGCCGCCGGGGCGCCTGGCGGCGAGGACGGCGCGATGGTGTTCGCGCATGAAATCGCGCGCGGCCTCCAAGTCCATCCCATGCAGCCTATGGAGTTCGGCCGGGTTCCCGTCCGCTCAGCGCCGGGTCGCAGTCGGATACGGGGGCCGCCGCCACTCTCGCACTGCGCAGTGACGAGCAGTCCGCCGGCTTGCCGATCCATTATTTGTTTTGACGCGATTCCAGTCGGCGACAGCGTCTAACTCAGCCCACCGCTTCCGCCTTCGCGCGCGAAAGCGGAGCGACCTCCCGTAACCGTCCGCGAGCGGCCCCGAGGTACTCGGGGTGACCGAGCTGCCTCGCCCGGCGCCGGGACCAATGGAGGTCCTAGTTCGGGTGGCGGCTGCGGGCGTAAATCCGTTGGACTGAAAGACGCGCGCCGGAGACGCCTTCCTCGGCAAGCCGCGGTGGCTCAGATTGCAGCGACGGCTTCGACGACGACGTCCGCTATCGCCTTCGGCGCCTCGTTGGGGAGAAAAAAGACCTCGCCGGGCAGCGTCACGACTCGAACGTGCGGGCAGTCTTCGACGACATCCTGCTCGTGATCGGGAACAAGGGCATGCAGCGGCGAGTGCTTGGGAGCGTTCCATGCAGGGACGCCGGCTTCGCACAACCGCCGCGCTCGGTCGTCATCGCGCTTGAGCCATCTCAAGTAGGCCTGCAACCCCAGGCGCATGTCGCTCGGATTGTTGAGTGCGAAGTCCGCTTTCAGCGCTTCCTTTCGGTCAGGTGGAAGCTCGGCCTTCTTCATCATCGCCGGCACGCCCTTCTTCAGCACGATGGCCGGCAAGTTCCCGAGAACTGAGCCGAGACGAATCATGGCTCGGAACGCAGTAGGTTCGTCTGGGGGAGAGAAGCTGGACCCGAGCAGCACCACCGGGCCCGAGAACGCGCCCGAGACCACCATCTCGTACGTCACCATCGCCCCCATGCTGAACCCGACGACCACGTCGGCCTGCACGCTCTTGGCCAGCTCGGCCGTGATGCGCGCATATTCATCCGTGCTGAAGTCCTCGGGCGGGGGCGCTCCCGCATGTCCGGGCATGGTGGCAGCGACGAGGCGGATACCGGCTAGCGCCGGCTCGGCCATGACCTCGGCGTACGAGCGCGCGCTGCACATCCCGCCCGGGAGCAGTAGGACCGTGCGGCGGGCGTCTGGGGGTCCGGACTGGACGAGCTCCCATTCGTGGGCCACGCCGAGGACTCTACTTCGATGCGCGCGAGCGGATGGGGTGAAATTCGAACCAGGGTGAGCTCCATCACCGCTGCTCCTCTGCGCGAGTAGGAGCACTGCACCAGGTTGCCGTTGCATTATTTGTTTGGCGCGATTCCGGTCGGCAGCAGCGGCTAAATCAGCCAGACGCCGCCGCCTTCACGCGAATAAGGAAGCCAGCTTCATACGGCCGACTGCTGCCGTGCAACGAAGCTCACCCCGCTCCGGACCCGTTCGTCACGTAGCGCCCAACACCCCGATCTCATTAGTCCGACCGAGTCCAGGCAGTGTGGCCCGGTGCCGGTTAGGTCGTCTTCACGACGAGGATGGAGCAGGGAGCCCTATGGGCGACCGTGTTCGGAACGCTCCCAAGCACTCGCCGCTGCATGCCCTTGTTCCCGATCACGAGAAGGTCCGCCCCGCACTCGGATGCGAGCTCGACCAACACCTCCGCGGCGTCACCCTCCTCGACCCGGGTCGCGCACTCGATTCCGTCGCGACGGATCCGGTCCTCGGCTCGGCTCAGGATCTCCCGAACCCGGGCGGAGTTGCTGGTGGCCCATTGAACCTCGACCGAGTCGCCGCGCGCTTGGCGGCCTGAGTCCTTGAAGGCGCTGAGAAGGACCAGCTTCGCATTGCATCGCAGCGCAAGATCCCGCGCCATCTCGACCGCCTTGCTGGCGGTCGCAGAGCCGTCTGTCGCCACGGCGATCGTGGAAACCATGTTGCGCTGACCCTATACCGTCCGCGCCATGTCGCCGCAGAGCGTCGAGATGGTGCGCCACATCTACGAGTCGGGGCTGCTGCTTTCACGCGCGGCCA
>VAYL01000100.1:584-5343 GCA_005884305.1 Actinomycetota bacterium | reverse complement strand
ATGGGCATGTGCATTGCGATCGTCGCCCCGATGGGCGACCTGTTCGAGTCGATGATCAAGCGCGATCTCAACATCAAGGACACCGGCAACGTCTTCGGCCCCCACGGCGGCCTGCTCGACCGCCTGGACGCCCTGCTCTTCACGATCGTGATGGGCTACTACCTGGCGGTGGCGTTCCTCTACTGACCGAGGGCCTCGCGCACGAACGCCAGGTCCGCGCGCATGTCCTTGTCCGTACCGGGCGTCTCGCAGACCACCGGGGGGCCCGCCGCCTTGATCATCGCGGCGAGAACGTCGGAGCCCATCGTGCCCTTGCCAAGGTTCGCGTGGCGGTCGGCGCCGGTTCCCGGCGGATCCCGCGAGTCGTTCGCGTGCAGCAGGTCGATGCGGCCCACGATGGCCAGCACGCGCTCGACCGCGTCGCCGAGCTCCTCGCCGGCGGCGTGGGCGTGGCAGGTGTCGAAGCAGAAGCCGATCTCGATGTCCAGGTGCTGCTTCGTGACCACGTCCCACAGCCGCGCGAGAGCGTCGAATCGCCGAGCGACAGCGTTGTCGCCGCCGGCCGTGTTCTCGATGTAGAGCGGGACCTCGGAGGTCAGCATCTCGAGCGTGCGCCCCCAGCGGCCGAAACCCGCCTCGACTCCGTCCTCGGCATGACCCGGGTGGACGATGACGGCCGCCGCGCCGACCGCCGCTGCGGCATCGCACGTCTGCTGGAGGATCTTCCGCGATCCATAGCGCACGTTGTTGCGAGGCGAGCAGATGTTGATCAGGTACGGCGCGTGCACGTACAGCGGCACCGGCGAAGCCCGAAGCTCCTCGGCGTCGGCACGATCGTCCGGCTTCTTCCAGCCCTGGGGGTCCGAGAGGAAGATCTGCACGCATTCCGCGTCCAGGGCGTCCGCCTCCGCGAGCGGGTGTTCCGGTGAGACGTGGGCGCCGACCAGCTGCTTTTTGCTGCGCCGGGCCACCCGAGCTCAGGCGAGCGTGGTGAGCCCGATTCCGACGTGGAGGGGAAGCTCGGCCGGGGTGTCGCCGCCGCGGACGAGCTCGGCCGCCTTGTCGAGCCATCTACGGCGCTCGTCGTCCGGCAGCGCCTCGACCCAGCTCATCGATGCGACGTAGTCGAGTATCCGCTCCGGATCGGCGGGTTGCGACGTGGTCACCCTAAGCTCCAGGGGCTCCGTCCAGCCACCGGCGTCTCGCACCACTTCGTCCCACGCCGGGCCGTCGAAATATGGGTGCTCTGGACGGGCCTCCATGACCATCGTTCCGAGCTCGTGTCCCCACGAAGCGGCACTCCAGTCGGGAACCGTGGTGAGCACGGCGAGACCGCCCGCCGGCCGGAGCACGCGTCGCATCTCAACGAGGGCCTGAGGGCGATCGAACCAATGAAACCCGTCGGCGACAGTGACCGCGTCGACTGTTGAATCCTCCAGTGGAATCCTCTCCGCAATGCCGTTGCGCACTCGATCCGCTCCGATGATTCCGGCGAGCCGCTCTCGCATCTCGGGTTGGGGCTCGACCGCCACGACATCGAGCCCGAACGCGAGCAGCGCGCGGGTCAGCTTCCCGGTGCCGGCGGCCAGATCGAGCACTGGCGCGCCGGGCGCCAGCCCGAGTTCCGCGGCGAGCGCGCCGACCACCGCGGGCGCGTAGTTCGGTCGTCCTCGTTCGTACGCATCCGCAACGGAGCCGAATCGGTTGGCGAGGGGATGCAGCGCCACGACGCTCAGGGTAGACCGCACCGGAGCGCGGCCGAATCCCGGGGCGTAGGGTCGCACCATGGACGTGGAGTTCGTCGAGCAGTCGATCGACCTGCCCACCGGCCCTCTTCGAGTGCTGCAACTGCGGGAATCCGCCGAGCTCCCGGATGTCGGCGACGTCGAGTGGGCCCCGGTCGCCCCGTACTGGTCTGTGCTGTGGCGAAGCGGCGTCGCGCTGGCTCGGGAGCTCGACCGCGTGGACCTCGGCGGACTGCGCCTGGTTGAGCTCGGCTGCGGCCTCGCCCTCCCGAGCGTTGCGGCGGCGCGGGCCGGTGCGACGGTACTCGCCACCGACGCCTGCCAGGAGGCGCTCACGGTTGCGGAGCGGAACGCCCGCCTCAACGACGTCGTGATCGAGACGGCGACTGTCGACTGGGCGAGCCCCGACGTTCTCGTCGAGCGAGGGCGGTTCGACGCGGCGCTGGCCGCCGACGTGCTCTACGAGCGCCAGAGCGTGCACCCGCTCATCCAGCTCCTACCGCGCCTGGCGCGCGAGGCGTGGATCGCGGACCCGGGCCGGCCGGCCGCAGAGGTGTTTCTCGAGCAAGCTGCCGATCGGTGGACAATCGAGACCCAGGTTCGTGGTGTGATTCGGATTCACCACCTGACGCCGGTACCAGCCAGTCGATCCGCCTAGGCACGCCCCGTCGCTCATACACTGGGCCGGGCTTGACCGAAAACGAGGACGTCATCCGGCGGGCATACGAGGCCTTCAACCGTCGAGACTTCGAGGCGCTTCGCGACATTTGCGATCGCGAAGTTGCCTGGAGATGGGGCCGTCATTTTTTTGAATCGGACATCCACGGCGTCAAGGCGTTACGGAGGTTCTTTGAGCGGTGGATCGAGACCTTCCCCGACGTCCAGGTCGAGCTCGAGGACACGGTTGGGGATGGGGACCGGTTGCTGGTTCTCCTCCGGCAAGCGGGCGCCGCTGGCGTCAGCGGGGTGCCCTCGGACATGGAGTTCGCGCAGATCATCACCCTCCGGAGCGCCAAGATCCTCGACGTGCGGAATTACACCGATCGGCGCGAGGCACGTAGCGCCTACGAAGACCAGACGTCGGACGCGAGCGGCCGGATTTAGGCGCTAGAAAGCGCTCTCCCTACGCTGCCTCGGGATGACGAAGCTGGTCATTCTCGGCTCGACCGGCTCGATTGGCGAGCAGGCGCTCGACGTCGTCTCGGCGTCCGAGGAGCTCTCGGTCGTCGCCCTCGCGGCGGGGCAGCGGTGGGAGCGCGCGGTCGAGCAGGCGCGCGACCATGGCATTCCCGCGATCGCGATCGCCGATGCCGGCGCGGCAGCCGCCGCCCGCGATGCATGGAACGGGCGTGTGCTGGAGGGCGACGAGGGGATCCGCGAGCTCGTGGCCACCTCCGGCGCCGACCTGGTGCTGAACGGCATCGTGGGCTCAGCCGGACTCGGTCCCACGGTCGTCGCCCTGAGCGGGGGGATCGAGCTGGCGCTCGCCAACAAGGAGAGCCTGGTCGTCGGCGGCGATCTCGTGACGGCGCTCGCCGAGGCGACGGACACACGCATCATCCCCGTTGACTCGGAACACTCGGCGCTCTTTCAGCTTGTGAACGCCGAGCCGCCGGGCACGATCGAGCGGCTTGTCCTGACGGCGTCCGGTGGCCCCTTCCGCGGCCGTACGGACCTGGCCGGCATCACGCCCGAGGAGGCGCTCGCGCACCCGACCTGGGACATGGGCGGACGCATCACGATCGACTGCGCGACGCTCATGAACAAGGGCTTCGAGATGATCGAGGCACACCATCTGTTCGGGACGCCGTACGGCCGGATCGACGTGGTCGTCCACCCGCAATCGATCATCCACGGGCTTGTGCACCTGAACGACGGGGCGTCGCTCGCGCACCTGGGGTATCCGGACATGAGAGTGCCGATCTCCTACGCGCTTCATTACCCGGACCGAGCCGATGTCGACGTCCCGACGCTCGACCTCGCGACGGCGGGTGAGCTCACCTTCGGCGAGGCCGACCTCGAGACGTTCGCGTGCCTGCGACTGGCGCGCGAGGCGGGCGAGGCGGGCGGTACGGCACCCTGCGTGCTGAACGCCGCCGACGAGGTGGCCGTCAGCGCCTTCCTCGAAGGGAGACTCCCGTTCACCGCGATCCCGGAGGTGGTCGAGCGAACCCTTGACGCGATTCCAGTGACGGTGCCCGGGCACTTCGAGGACCTCTACGCAGTCGATGCCGAGGCGCGCGAGCGCGCCCGTGAGCTGATCCAAACCGCTGGGGTGGCCCCGTGAGCGGGTTTCTTTCGGGCGCTTGGCCGTGGGTGGTCACCGTCGCCGGTTTCGTGTTCCTGATCGTCATCCACGAGTTCGGGCACTTCATCGCCGCGAAGGCGACCGGCATGCGCGTCGAGCGCTTCTTCCTGTTCTTCCCGCCGAAGCTCGTGAGCATCAAGCGGGGGGAGACCGAGTACGGAATCGGGGCCCTGCCCTTCGGAGGCTTCGTGAAGATCACCGGCATGAATCCCGACGAGGTCGAGCCCCAGCGCCGCGCCGCCGACTCGCGGCCGGGGGTGATGGAGAAGATCGAGGGCGCAGGGGCTTCCCGTGAGCCGCTGCCGCCGGACGTGGCGAAGCGCGCTTACTACAACCAGCCCGTCTGGAAGCGGATCGTCGTCATCGGTGCGGGACCGGCGATGAACATCCTGCTGGCGTTCGTGATCCTGTTCGCCATCTCCCTCAGCCTGGAGAAGAACAACAGCCGCGTTGGCACCATCGAGTCGGGCACCCCAGCCGCCCAGCAGCTGCAATCCGGGGACAAGATCCTGGGCGTGGACGGCAAGACCTTCCCAAACGCCACGGCAGACCAGCGCCGCGAGCGGTTCATTCGGGAGGTAGCGAGCCACAAGTGCGCCGCTCATCCCCCGACCGACGGCTGCGAGGCCACGACCCCGGTTCACTTGAAGATCAAGCGCGACGGCCAGGTCGAGACTCTCGCGATCACGCCGGTGTACGACTCGAG
>VAYL01000100.1:0-557 GCA_005884305.1 Actinomycetota bacterium | reverse complement strand
GGCCCGCAGGCGGTGAGCACCGCCGCCGACAACATGTGGCGGGTCACAAGCGGCACGATCGGGGTGTTCGGGAGGATCTTCCAGGCACAGGAGCGCAAGAAGATCCACGGGATCGTCGGGATCTCGACCGTCACGCAGCAGGCATTCCAGTTCGGGGCCAGGGAGGCGCTCTTCCTCGTCGCCCTCTTCAGCCTCTCGCTAGCCATCATCAACCTCTTCCCGTTCCTGCCGCTCGACGGCGGGCACATCTTCTGGAGCCTGGTCGAGAAGGTGCGGGGCAAGCGGGTCCCGTTCAGCGTCATGGAGCGCGCCAGCGCTGTCGGATTCCTGCTCGTGATGATCCTGTTCGCGATCGGGTTGACGAACGACATCCACAGCCTCAGCAACGGTGGGCTGAACCTGCGCTGATTGCGTTCGCGCGTGCCCTATCGGGGTAGGCTTCCGTCGGGATGGAGGTGAAGACCGCCGAACGCGGGACCGAGCGCCCCGTCGCGCTGGACGCCAGGACGGCATGCGAGGCGTTTCAGCAGACCGCCGAGGCGCACCCCGACCGACTG
>VAYL01000099.1:11603-14891 GCA_005884305.1 Actinomycetota bacterium | reverse complement strand
TGGTTCAAACGATGCGCAAGCGCATCGCAGCAATCGCCACGTGCGCCGCTGCTCTGGCCGCGCCCGCGGCCGCGCAGGGCTCGCCGGCGACCGTCGTGCCGCAGCATCACCCCGCGTATGAGAAGCGGTACCTCGAGGTGCGACACAAGCTCGTCGAGCGCCTCGGGCTCCGCGAGGCGGGGCGGAACATCGTGAGCGACGGCTATCACGAGAAGGACGGCGACGTACACCCGGCCACTCAGGCCGAGGTCGTCGCCTCGACCAAGCGCATGGAGGCATCGCTGAATCCGCCCGAGCCGGCGGCCACAACGGCGACCGGCACCAGCGCAGCGAGTGTCCCCACGACGAGCACGTCAGGTGGATACACGTCGTCCTCGACCGTCAGCTGCGAGTCGGGCGGCGACTACACCGCCGTGAACCCCGCGGGGTACTACGGCGCATATCAGTTCGACCAGTCCACGTGGGACGCCTACGCGCCCTCCGGCTATCAGGGAGTCAATCCCGCCGAGGCGCCGCCGTCGGTGCAGGACGCAACCGCCGCTGCCGTCCCATATGACGCCTGGCCCAATTGTTGAGTTGGCTAGCGAGCCAGTAAGTCCAGGCGTTTGAGCGGGGAGCCCTGGGGCGAAAGCCTCGGGGCTCCTTCGTTTAAATCCCCGCGCGCGTCGCCTCAGACGGGTCGCCCCGCCGGCCCTCGTCCTCCCACTCGGCTGAGGAGCCGAGGCTGGCGCTCTTGACGATCTTCAGGCCGAGCAGGGCGCACTTCATCCGGGTCGCCGAGATGTCGATGCCCAGGAGCTCGAGGACGAACTCCTTCGGCAGGCGAAGCAGCTCCTCGCGGCTCATGCCCTCGAGCTCGTCGGTGAGCATCGACGTGGCGGCCGTCGAGATCGCGCAGCCCTTGCCATCGAACATGACGTCGTCGACCTTGCCCTCGTCGTCGAGCTTGATGAAGACGTGCTGCTCGTCGCCGCAGAACGGGTTCGAGTCCTCGAATTCGAGGTCGTACTCGTCGAGCCGCCCGAAGTGATGCGGGCGCTTGTAGTGCTCGAGGATCTGGTCGCGGTAGAGCTCGTCCATCACTCGCCGAAGATTCGCCGGACATCGTTCAGCGCCTCGACCAGCCGGTCGATCTCCTCGCGCGTGTTGTAGACGGCCAGGCTCGCTCGCGTCGTCGCGGCAACGCCCAGGCGGTCCATCAAGATCTGCGCGCAGTGGTGGCCGGCGCGGACGCAGACCGCATGCCGGTCGAGGATCTCGGCGACGTCGTGGCCGTGTACGCCCTCGAGCTCGAACGAGATGATCCCGGCACGGTCGTCGCCGATCGCCGGGCCGAACATGCGCAGCCCGGGCACCTCGCCCAGGCGCTCGAGCGCGTAGGCGGTGAGCTCCGCCTCGTGCGCGTGAGCCGCATCGAGGCCGACCGCGTCGAGCCACTCGATGGCAGCCGCCAGGCCGATCGCCTCGCCGATAGCCGGGGTGCCGCCCTCGAACTTGGCGGGCAGATCAGCCCAGGTGATCTCGTCGCGGCGCACGGTGCGAATCATCGATCCGCCGCCGATGAACGGCGGCATCGCCTCGAGCAGCTCACGGCGCCCGTAGAGGGCGCCGATCCCCCGCCGATCCGCGCCATGTCGAGCGGCAGCTTCGGGCCGGCCTGGGCGCCGTCGACGGCCACGAGCGCGCCGGCGTCGTGCGCCATTCGCGTGATCCTGCGAATCGGGTTGATCGTCCCCAGGACGTTCGAGATGTGGGCAACGCCGACGAGCTTCGGCCGGCGCTCGAGAAGCGATGCGTAAGCGTCGAGGTCGAGGCGTCCGTCCTCGTCGATCGGGACCCAGTCGAGCTCCGCGCCCTTCTCGATGGCAAGCTGGTACCAGGGCACGAGGTTGGAGTGATGCTCCATCTCGGTGAGGAGGATCCGGTCGCCCTCGCCGACGTGCTGGCGACCCCACGAGTACGCGACGAGGTTGAGCGCCTCGGTGGCGTTGCGGACGAAAACGACCTCGCGCCGATGGGCCCCCATGCGAGCGGCGACGATGCCCCGTGCGCGCTCGTACAGCTCTGTGGCCTCCTCGGATAGCCGGTAGACGCCGCGGTGGACGTTCGCGTTCTGCGCGCGCCAGTAATGGTCGAGCGCCTCGATCACGGCCAAGGGCTTCTGGGATGTGGCGCCGTTGTCGAGATAGGCGAGCGGCTTGCCGCCCTGCTCGCGCGCGAGGATCGGGAACTGGCTGCGGATCTCCTCCGTGCTCGGCGGGGTAGCCGCGAGACTCTCGGTGCCGGGTGTTATGGCCGTGGCTTCCATCGCTTTAGGCGGCCGCCTCGACCTCCTCGCGGATCCAGCCGTACCCGCGCTCCTCGAGCGTCTCGACGAGCTCGGGGCCGCCCTCCTTGACGATGCGCCCGTCGAACATCACATGCACGAAGTCGGGCTTGACCAGGTGCAGGATGCGCTGGTAGTGGGTGATGATGAGGATGCCCAGGTCGGGGCCGGCAAACTTGTTGACCCCCTCGGCGACCGTTCGGAGCGCGTCGATGTCGAGGCCGGAGTCTGTCTCGTCGAGCACCGCCAGCTCTGGTCGCAGCATCGCGAGCTGGAGGATCTCCATCCGCTTCTTCTCGCCACCGGAGAAGCCCTCGTTCAGATAGCGGCTCGAGAACTCTCGCGGGATGTTCATGAGCTCCATCGCGGCCTCCGCGTCCTTGCGAAAGTCCTTCAGCTTGATCTCGAGCTCGCCCCGCGCCTCGCGATGGGCGTTCACCGCCATCCGCAGATACTTCGCGACCGTCACGCCGGGGATCGCTACGGGGTACTGGAAGGCCATGAACAGACCGGCGCGCGCACGGTCCTCGGGCGGTTCCTCCGTGATCTCCTCGCCGCCGAAGCGGATCTCGCCGTCGGTCACCTCCAGCGAGGGGTGACCCATGATCGCGTTCGCGAGCGTCGACTTGCCGGACCCGTTCGGGCCCATCAGCGCGTGGATCTCGCCCTTCGAGACTTCGAGGTCGAGCCCCTTGAGGATCGCCTTGTCCTCGGCGCTTACGTGCAGGTTCCTGATCTCAAGATCCGACATCTGTCTCCGTTGTCTTGGGGTTTACGGGAAGTTGCGCTATGCGGCTTGGCCGGCCACCGGCTCTCGCGCCGTGTGCTGGTCGGCGAACTCCACCAGGTCCGCCAGGGTCGTCCCGGCCAGCGCCTTGGTGATGCCGCCGTGGACGCGGGTCCACAAGAGCTTGGTCGCGCAGGCCCGGTCGCCGTCCGACTCGTGCGAGCAGAGGACCCGG
>VAYL01000099.1:10938-11588 GCA_005884305.1 Actinomycetota bacterium | reverse complement strand
CGACGGCCAGCATCTCGATCTCGGACGCCGGACGAGCGAGGCGATAGCCGCCGTGCGCACCGCGCACGGATGTCACCAAGCCGGCCTCGCGAAGCTTCGCGACGAGATGCTCGAGGTAGGAGAGCGGAAGCGTCTCCGACTCGGCCACCGCGCTCAGCGCAACCGGCCCGCCGCCGCGTTCCGGATCCACGGGCGCCCTCCGGCCGAGCTCGACCATCAGCCGCACGCCGTATTCCGCCTTCGTCGAGAACAGCATCTCGCGCCAAATCCTACTGGACAGGTCGGATAAGCGCCGAGTGCGGGGCTTACGGCTCGATCAGGCCCTTGCGGATCGCGTAGCGAACGAGCTCCACACGGTCGCGCATTCCGAGCTTCTTCATCGCGTTCGAGCGATGGTTCTCCACGGTCTTCTCCGAGAGGTGGAGGATCTCGGCGATCTCGCGGTTCGTGTGCGCCTCGGCGACCAGCTTCACGACCTCCTGCTCGCGCGGTGTCAGCTCGTCCTCGCGGACGGAGCCCTCACCCAGGACATCCTGGATCAGCGCCCGCTGCGCCTCCGGCGTCAGGAAGGGCTCTCCCCGCTCCACCGCGCGGACGGCGTTCAGCAGATCCGAGTCCGCCTGAGCCTTCAGCACGTAGCCGGACGCGCC
>VAYL01000099.1:0-10920 GCA_005884305.1 Actinomycetota bacterium | reverse complement strand
AGGATCAGGATCGAGACGTCGGGCGCGTGGGCTCGGATCTCGCGCGTCGCCTGGAGGCCGGTGAGCTTTGGCATCTTGACGTCGAGGATCGCCAGGTCGGGCTTCTCGCGGATCGCCATGTCGCGGGCCTCGGCCCCATCCGAGGCCTCGCCGATCACCTCGATGTCGGCCTGCTGCTCCAGCAGCATCCGCAGGCCCGAGCGGACGATTCCGTGATCGTCGGCGATCAGGACCTTCATCGTCCCGTTGGTCTCGGCGACGACGACCGCTGATGCCCGTTCCGCTTCCATTCGGAAGCTCTATCGGCCTCTTCGAGCGGCACCGTTAGGAGCACCCGGGTGCCCGCCCCCGGCCGGGATTCGACGTGCACGTCGCCGCCGACGAGGAGGGCGCGCTCGCGCATGCCCGCGATGCCCAGACCGCGAGTGGCCTGGTCGAAGGTGAATCCCGAGCCGTCGTCCTCGACCCGCACCTCCAAGCGAGCCGCCCTGCGCACCAGATTTACGTGAACGTGGCCGGCGCCGGAGTGCTGCACGGCGTTCGACAGCGCCTCCTGGGCGACCCGGTACGCCACCAGCTGAACGTCCGCTGGCAGACCCGAAAAATCGCCGTCGGAGTCGAAGCTGATCATGATCTTCCCGCGACGGCCGAGCTCGGTCACGTGCCCCGCGACTGCGGCCTTCAGACCCAGGTCGTCGAGCGCGGTCGGGCGCAGCTGGCGGGCCAGCATCAGGAGCTCCTCCATCGCCCGGTTGGCGAGCGCCTTGGTCTCGGCGAGCTCGTGGGCGACCTCGACGGGCGCCCTCGCCCGGGCGGCCTCGAGACGGAGGAGAAGCGCCGTCAACGACTGATTGACCTCGTCGTGGAGGTCGCGGGCCACCCTTGCGCGTTCCTGCTCCTGCGCCGCGAGCGCCGTGCTGGACGTGCGGCGCCGCTCCGCCTCCAGTCGCTCGAGCATTCGCCGGAAGGCACGGTTGAGCCGTTCGACCTCCTCCGAGGCGCCGAGGCCGTCGGCCGGGATCTGCAGGTTCGCGCCGGGCCGCGCCAGATCGACCCGCTCCATCTCCTCCACGAGCCGCTCCAGGGGCCGGAAGCGCCGCTGCAGCATCAGCACGTTGACGAGGATCATCAGCCCGACGGCGAGCGCGAGGATCACCGCTAGCTGCGGGTGGCTCGATACGTCCAGGCTGGGGTTTCCGGCGATCGCCAGGGCGACGACCGCCGCGACCATCAGCAGCAGGTTCGCGACGAGTACCTGGGTGAGGAGATTCTGCCGGCGCATGTATTCCTAAGTATCGGCCTCGTGAGCGGTTTCGACGACTAGGGGCCAGCACCTAGTCGATTGGGGTGGCTCACCCCACCGGAATCAAGCTAGTCGTGTGCCACCATTGGACGAGCGTTCGAGTCCAACGCCAAGGAGCTCGCCCCTCGAATGACTACCACCGGCAGATCCAACTTCGTCGCAGGCATTCGCACGGTCATCCTCATGGCCGCGCTCGGCGGCCTTTTGGTCGTCATCGGCTACGCGATCGGCGGCATCAAGATCGCGAGCGTCTTCCTGGTCATCGCGCTGGTCATGAACTTCGTCGCCTACTGGTTCAGCGACAAGATCGCGATCGCCAGCGCCGGTGCAAAGCCGGTCTCGGAGTCCGACGCGCCGCGGCTCTACCAGATGGTCCGCGAGCTCACCACGCGGGCCGGCCTTCCGATGCCGCGCCTTTACGTCATCCCGAGCGACCAGCCGAACGCCTTCGCGACGGGCCGCAATCCCAAGCACGCGGCGGTCGCCGTGACCTCCGGCATCACGAAGCTCCTTTCCGAGGACGAGCTGCGCGGCGTCCTCTCGCACGAGCTCGCGCACGTGCGTCACTACGACATCCTCACGACGTCGATCGCCTCGGCGATCGGCGCGATGATCACCTGGATCGCCTACTTGATGTTGTGGTTCGGCGGCGACGACGAGTCGCCGCTCGGGCTCATCGCCAACCTGGCGCTCTTCCTGCTGGCTCCGATCTCGGCGAGCCTCATCCAGCTCGCGGTCTCTCGCCAGCGCGAGTACTCGGCGGACGCCACCGGGGCCGAGATCTGCGGCAACCCCGAGTCCCTCGCCTCGGCGCTCCTGCGCCTCGAGGAGGGGGCGAAGGCGATGCCGATGCAGGTCAACCAGGCGACCGAGCCGCTCTACATCGTCAAGCCCTTCGCGGGCGGCGGGATCGCCAGTCTCTTCTCGACGCACCCGCCGATCGAGGAGCGCGTCCGGCGCCTGCGGCAGATGCGCCCGAGTCTCAGCTAGCGGACCCTCGCGCACCCGCCGATCGTTGGCTAGCATCGCGTGCTTGCAGGTTCGCCGGCGCACCCTACCCGCCCCAGCTGGTGCCTCAAGCCGCCAAGGCCTACGCGAAGCTCGTGAAGGCGTCCGACAAGGCGATCGGCTCGGCCGACAAGCACGCCAAGGTGATCCTCGCCGGGCTCTCGGGCAACTCGAAGTCCCCAAAGATGGCCCCGCAGAGGTTCATCAAGAAGTTCCTGAAGGTCAAGAAGACCACGAAGCACTTCAACGCGGCGGCGCTGCATCCGTACGCGTCGAAGATCAACGAGTACAAGGCGCGAGTCTCGAAGTTCCGCAAGGCGCTGGACCGGGGCGGTGCGAAGAAAGAAGCCGATCTGGCTGACCGAGGTGGGCTGGGGCTCGGCAAGCAACGGCCAGCGCCTGAACGCGGGGCTCGCCGGCCAGGCGAAGCTCCTCAGGAAGTCGTTTTCGGTCACGTTGAAGAAGCGCAAGACGTGGAAGATCAACCGGGTGTACTGGTTCGACTGGCGCGATCCGGCGGCCGGCGCGCAGGCCACCTGCAGCTTCTGTCCCTCGGCGGGGCTGGTGAGGCACGACGGGAGCCACAAGCCGTGGTACAAGCACTTCAAGCGCTTCGCGAAGAAGCAGGGGGCGCTAGGTCTCGCCGGGCTATACTTTTTGAAGTAAATCCGGATCGAGATTTGGGAGTATTGGATGGCGACCGCCGCTGAGCCGATCGAGCAGGTCAAGCAGAGGATCGATCTCATCGCGAACACCAAGGCGCGCGAGGAGGTCGAGGCCGGCGCGAAGCTGATCGACGTGCGCGAGCCACACGAGTGGGACGAGGCCCATCTCGAGGACGCCGTCCACGTCCCGCAGGGCGAGCTTCTCGAGCGGATCGGAGATGTCGCGCCCGATCACTCCGAGCGGATCGTCCTTTACTGCCGCACCGACAACCGCTCCTCCCGGGCGGCCGATGCGCTCCAGGACCTGGGCTACGAGAACGTCTCGGTGATGCGGGGCGGGATCGTGTCCTGGCAGGACGACGGCTTCCCGGTGGTCGCGGCGCACGAGCTCACGCCCGAGCAGCGGATGCGCTATTCCCGCCACACACTGCTCCCCGAGATCGGAGTCGAGGGACAGGTCAAGCTGCTGAACTCCAAGGTCCTGCTGATCGGCGCCGGTGGGCTCGGCGCTCCGTCGGCCTTCTATCTCGCCGCGGCCGGCGTTGGCACGCTCGGGATCGTCGACGACGACGTCGTCGACGAGACCAATCTCCAGCGCCAGGTGATCCACACGACCGATCGCGTCGGGATGCCGAAGACCGCGTCGGCCAAGGCCTCCATCGAGGCGCTCAACCCCGACGTCAAGGTCGTCGAGCATCGGACCCGCCTCAACGCCGAGAACGTCCTCGACATCATCTCCGACTACGACGTGCTCGTCGACGGGGCGGACAACTTCCCGACCCGTTACCTCTTGAACGACGCGTCGGTGCGGCTGCGCACGCCCGTGGTCTCGGCCTCGATTCTCGCCTTCGACGGCCAGGTCTCGACGTTCGTCCCGTACGCGGGGCCCTGCTACCGCTGCCTCTATCCCGTGCCCCCGCCGCCCGAGATGGCCCCGAGCTGCGGCGCGGCGGGCGTCCTCGGCGTCATGGCCGGCGTCATGGGACTGCTCCAGGCGAACGAGGTGATCAAGCTGGTCACCGGCGTCGGCGAGCCGCTCGTCGGCCGGCTCCTGCTCTATGACTCGCTGGGCACCCGGTTCACCGAGCTCAAGGTCAAGCGCGACCCGGACTGCCCGATCTGCGGCGACCACGCGACGGAGATCCCGGAGTCGGAGATGGGCAAGTTTCCCGACTACGAGGCCTTCTGCGCCGGCGAGCCGGTGCTGCGCTAGATTCGCGCCCGGATGCCCACCGTCAAGATCCCGCCAGTGCTCCGTCCCCAGACCGCGGGCGAGGCGGAGGTCGCGACGCCCGGGTCCACGGTCGGGGAC
Source organism: Actinomycetota bacterium (assembly GCA_005884305.1). Classification (GTDB taxonomy): domain Bacteria; phylum Actinomycetota; class Thermoleophilia; order Solirubrobacterales; family 70-9; genus AC-56. The sequence continues at coordinate 6,632 of VAYL01000099.1, read as the reverse complement.
GTTCTGCGCTCACTCGCAGAGACACACCCCGGTACGCACTCCCAGCTGTTCTCGGACGGCGGCGAGCTCAACCGGTACGTCAACGTGTACCTGAACGACGAGGACGTCCGCGTGCTCGACGGCCTCGACACCGCGGTCTCGGATGCCGACACCGTCATGATCCTGCCGGCGATGGCCGGCGGTCAGTAGCGCTTCGCCAACTGCCTGAACGCCCGGTAGGCGGGTTTCTTGGCGTAGTTGTGCTTTAGCAGTCCCGCGCTGCTGCAGAACGAGCAGCCGGTCGGCTGACCGGCGCCGGGATCCCGCCAGTCGAACCACTGCACTCCCTGGATGTGCCACTTGCGCCGCTTGTGGACCGACACGCTGAATGACTTCTTGAGCAGCCGCTTCTGGCCCCGCTTGCCCTTGTTGAGGCGCTGGCCGTTGTGACTCGAGCCCCACCCGACCTCCGTCAGCCACAGTCCCGCCCGCTTGTCGTGATGGCGCTTCATCGTCTGGCGCATCCGCTTGATGGCCGTCACGAACTTCCTCATGTTCGTCGCGTACGGGTGCAGGGCGGCGGAGTCGAACGACCGCTTGAACCCCTTGACGTGGTACAGGCGGCCGAGGAACTTGTCCGCGCTCGGATGCTGCGCGGCGATCCCCGCGGCGAATCGCCTTGTGGGAGATCTTCACGAGCTTCGCGTAGTTGCGGACCCGGCGCTTCTTCGGGAAGAACTTCGCGAGGTTCGGCTCGTTCCAGATCTGCCACTCACTGATCGGGCGCTGCGGCTTGCCCGGGTGCTGCTGACGGTAGGTCGTGCGCCAGTAGGACCCGCCTCGCCCGTAGCGGTTCACCGCCGCGGTCACGAACCTGCTCCACGCGCGCTTGGCCTTCTTCGACTTGAGGGGCGGATGCGTGGGCTTGCTGGCGATCCAGGGCGGGCTGCTCCCCAGGGTCGGGAACGATCGAATCCCGTGGGCGGCGAGAGTGCCGATCCTGGCGTCGTAGACGCTCCAGCGAAAGCCGCTCGTGCGGGTGGGCTGCACGATGTTCCACTGCAGGCCGAAGCGGACCGTTCCGGTGCCGGCCTTGCCGAGCTGCTGGTAGTCACGCTGAGTGAACGCGGGTCCCTGGACGACTCCGAAGAAGTCCTTGGGGCCCTTTGCCGCCGCAGGCGAAACAAGGAAGGACGCGGTCGCGACCGTCGCAAGCATGAAGAGCATCGCCCTCCGCGTCATCGGCTCCCGCCTCCTTCTCGAGTTGTTAGCTGGTCTCGCTGGTGCGCCGTCGGCGGTAGACGATCACCGCCGCGGCCGCGCAGATCGCCACAAGCCCTCCCGCGAGGATCGCGACGGTGGCGGTATCCGAGCCCGAGCCCGAGGTCGTCGCCGCGGGATCGAGCCTGCCCCCGCCGTTGCCGCCACCGCCGCCGGTGGCGCTGGGCGTGGGGAGCTTGTACTGGTCCTGGGCCGGGTTGCTCGCCGACGCGCCCGCCGGCGCTCCCAGAAGGAGCAGCGTCACGGCGACGATGACCAACCGCCCGCGGCCGCGGGCCCACGTGTGTCGGTACGTCTCCCGCCTCACGAATGGAGAAGCTTACCCATCGGGATTCGGGCGCTCAGCGAGGGCGCTTGAGCAGTCGCGCGTACGCCTTGTAGGCCGGCTTCGGGTGGCCGGAGTTCCACAGGAGGCCGGCGGAGGTGCAGAAGCTGCAGTCGGCGTGGGTGGAGGTCTTGGGCGGATCGCGCCAGAAGAACCAGTACGCGTGCTCCACGCGCCAGCTCAGGCGCTTGCGCGCGATGAGGGACATGGCCCTTCGGAGCATCCGCCGCTGCCCACCCGGACCCTTGTCGTGTCCGTAGCGATTCGGGTGCTGGGATCCCCACCCGATTTCGGTGATCCACAGCGGCGTGCGCCCGTCACCGTGCTTCCTCATCATCCGGCGGAATTCACTCATCACGGTGCGGAGATTGCGTAGGTTACGAGCGTAAGGGTGGATGGCGACCGCATCGAAGCTCTCCTTGACCCCCGGGACCCGGTAGAGCTTCCGGAGATACGAAGTCGCCCCCTTTTCGCCCGGATCGCCGCCGTCGGAGAGGCCACCGAGGACCAGCTTCACTCTGCGGCCCGCTTCATCGATCGCCGAGTGCGACAACTCGACCAGCTCGGCGTACCTCTTCGCCGACCGTATCGGGGTGAAGTACTTCCTCAGGTTGGGCTCGTTCCAAATCTGTACCGCCGTGATCGGAGCGGGGGGAGCATCACAGCCGCATTGCGCCTGGAACGGGCTCGGTTCGCCTGCGTCCGATCTCCAGAAGACGCCGTCACGGCCGTAGCGGCGCACAACCGCCGTCACGAAGGTTTGCCACGCGTCCTTCGCCTCTTGGTCGGCGACCGGTGGTGTCGTCGGCTTGCCGGCCACCCATCGGGGGGTCCCAGCGAGGGTCGGAAGGACTGTGATTCCCTCTGCCGCCATACGAGCGATCATCGTGTCGCTCGGTTCCCAGGTGAAGGCGCCCCGGCGTCGTTGCGCTGCGTACCACGGCAGGCTGATGCGCACCGTCCGGATCCGCGTCCTGGCCATCTTCGTGGCGTCCTCCGAGTCGAAGGGGGTCGGGCCGGAAAGCACGCCGAGAAAGCCGCTCGGAACGCGCACGTGGGCGTCACCACCACCCTGCCCTCGCGCGGAGGGCGCGGACGCGGCTCCGCTGGGAAGCAGGAACACAAGCGCCGTGGCGAGAAGCGCTATCAGGCCCGCCATTCGCTTTCCCTCCGTCCCATGCATCGGTGCCGCAGACAAGATAGCCGCCGGTTCACTCAGGTCTAGGAGCCGCCGGTGAACTGCGTGAACGCGTCGTATGCGGGCTTCGGCTTGCGGTCGTTCTGCAGGAGGCCCGCGGAGCCGCAGAAGCTGCAAGAGAGGTCGGACGAGGGGGGTGGGTCCCGCCACTCGAACCAATAGACGCGATCGAGGTGCCACGAGGCTCGGTCGCGCAGCAGGAGGGAGTACGCCTGCGTCAGCAACTGCGCCTGGCGCTGTGTGCCCTTGTTGAATCCAAAGCGGTCCGGCGGGCCCGATCCCCAGCCCAGCTCGGTGATCCAGAGCGGCTTCGCGCCATCGCCGTTCTCGTTCATCACCGCCCGCACCTTCTTGATCTCGAGTTCGAGCTGGCTGGTGCTTCTCGCATATGGGTGCAGGGCGACCACGTCGAAGTCGTCGCCATTGCCCAGGGTGCGGAAGAGCTCGCCCAGGAACTGCCAGGCGTTCTCGCTTCCCTTCGTGCCGAAGCCGGGCACGCCGGCGAGGACGATCTGGGCCTTGGGGTCCACGCTTGTGATCGCGTCGTGCGAGACCTGGAGCAACTTTGCGTAGCTCTGGACCGGAGAGCTCACGTTGAAATAGTGGCTGAGGGTCGGCTCGTTCCACACCTGCCACGAGCTGATCGGCATGGGGTCTGCGTCGCAGTGGCACAGGGAGTGAAAGGGGCTAGGCCCGCCACCCTCAGCCGGCTGCCAGAAGGTCCCGCCGGGCCCGTAGCGGGCGACCGCGGCCTTGAGGAACTGTGTCCATGCCTCGATCGCCTGCGAGCCGATCGGCGGGGTCGCGGGTGGCGTCGCGATCCAGGCCGGCGTGCTTGCGAGGACCGGCAGGAACTCCATCCCGTTGCCCGCGAGTTGCGCGACCCTGACGTCGGCCACGCGCCAGTTGAGCGGCCCCTGCTCCGGCTGGACCGACGACCAACTCAACCCGGTGCGGACGGTCTCCACACCGGCGTTGGGCATCTGCTGGAAGTCCTGGGCGTCGGTTGCAACCCCCGGGTCGACGCCGAAGAAGTCCTTCGGCACGCTGACCGCCGCCGGGGCGGACGTCGAGGAGCCCGAACCGCACCCGGCGAGGACGATGGCCACCAGAGCGGCGGCCGCGATGGTGGGTTTGCGCATCGGTAGGTCTCAGGGGGCCCGGCTGGCGACCCGCTTGAACGCCCTGTAGGCGGGCTTGGGCTCGCGGTTGCTGTGGAGCAGCCCGGCGGAATAGCAGATGCGACATGGCAGTTGCCCCACTGCGCCGGACTTGGACGGGTCTCGCCAGAAGAACCAGTACACGCGCTGCAGGTGCCAGCGCTTGCGCTCATGGAGGAACATCTTCATGGACCTCTCGACGATCCGCCGCTGTCCGCGTATCCCCTTGGTGGTGCCGAAGCCGTTCGGGGGCGCGGATCCCCATCCGATCTCGGTGACCCACAGGGGCGTGTGCTCGTCGTGCCGGTGCCTCATCACGGCCCGGATGGCCTTGATCACGCTGCGCGTACCGCTCACCCCGCGCGCGTAGGGATGGATGGCGGCGGCATCGAAGGTGGACTTGGACCCGTGGATCCGGTAGAGCCGCTTGAGGAACCCGATCGCCCCGATGTCGTGTTCCCTGCGCCCCCCGTCGGAGAGCCCGCCGAGGACCACCTCGGCGTTGGGGTCGGCCTTTCGGATCGCGGAATGCGTGATCTTGAGAAGCTGGGCGTAGGCGGCCGGCGACGGCTCCGGCGTGTAGTAGTTGGTCAGGTTCGGCTCGTTCCAGACCTGCCACTCGGTGATCGGAACCGCCGGCGCGACGCAACCGCACCGGGTGTGGAACGGACTCGGTCCATGCGCGACGGGACGCCAGAAGTCGCCGCCCGGCCCGTAGCGCTCGACCGCGGCCGTCACGAACGCCTTCCAGGCCTTCCTCTGCGTCGAGCTCTCGACCGGGGCCGTGGTGGGCTTGCTGGCGCCGCCGAGCTGGGGCACCACCTGGATGCCGCTTGCGGCGAGCGCCGCCACCTCCGCGTCGAGCCGGTTCCAGATGAACGGCCCGGGGCGCGGTTGCGCGAACAGCCAGCCGAAGCCGATCCGGACCGTTCCGATCCCGGTGTTGGCGATCGTCGCGCCGTCGGTCGCGTCGAAGAGCCTCGGCCCCGGCTGCACGCCGAAGAGGTGCTCCAGGTGCACGTTGCCGGCCGACCTGGTCGACCCGGTCGATCCGGAAGCCGCAACCGAGGATCCCCCTCCGCACGCGAGGACGGACACCGCCACCGCGACCAAGAGGGTCCCCGCCGCGAGCGTCACCACCCGCGGGAACGGTCCGTCGCTGTCCCTGCCAGCGTCCACGTGTAAGGATCGTAGCGACGGCGCAGCACCGTAGGCTTTCGCGCTGACATGGGCCCGGCTCCGCCTGCAACCCGACGTCGAGCCGCCTCCCGGTGGCAGCTCGACGACTTCGAGGCCTGGATCGTTCTTGCGTTCGCCAGCGCGTTCGCGGCGCTCCTGATCCTCGTCGAGACGCGCTCGAACACGTTCTTCAACGACGAGGTCGCGATTTTCCAGCGACTGGGGGAGGGAATCGACGCGCGCTCGATTCTCGAGCCGCATAACGGGCACCTCATCGCGCCGGCGCACCTCGTCTATGCGGCGGTCTTCGACTGGACCGGGCCGAGTTACACGCCGCTGCGCGTGATCGGCGTGCTCGTCCTCGTGGCGTGCGCCGCCCTCCTGTTCGTCCTCGCGAAGCGGCGCGCGGGGCCGACCATCGCGCTCGCCCCCGCCGTGGTTCTCCTGGTTCTCGGCTCGGCATGGGAGGCGCTCCTGTGGCCGTTGACGATGCTCACCTTCGGGCTGGCGGTCGCCTTCGGGCTGGCCGCGCTCGTGGCGCTCGACCGGAACGACCTGCGGGGCGATATCGCGGGGTGCGGGCTGGCGTCGTTGTCGGTCGTCAGTCATTCGACCGGTCTCGCGTTCCTGGTCGGCGTCGCCGTCGCCGTGCTCATCCGCGGCGGGGCGCTCCGGCGGGCCTGGGTGTTCGCGGTCCCGCTGGCCGTCTACGCGGCCTGGTGGATCTGGGCGCTCCAGTTCCACGAGGGGCTGGCCCACGTTGGAAACCTCCTGATCGTGCCGCAATTTATGGCCGACTCCCTCGCGGCCGTGAGCGCCGCGGTGACCGGGCTGGGGCTCGACCTCGGCTCGGGGGCGGTCAGCCTGACCGTGTCGCCGTCGTGGGGCTACGTGATCGCCCCGATCGCGATCGTGGCGTTCGCGGTCCGGCTGTCGCGGGGCCGGATCCCGCCCTTCGTGTGGGTCGCGCTCGCCGTCCTCCTCGCCTACTGGCTCGAGCTGGCGCTGGGATTCGCGCCCGAGGGACGCACGCCGACGGAGTCCCGCTACCTGTTTGCCGGGGCGGTACTGGTGCTGCTCGTGGCGGCCGCGGCGCTGGCGGGCGTGCGCTTCTCGCGGACGGCCATGATCGCCATCTTCGCCGTCGGGATCGTGGGCGTGCTCACAAACGTAAAGCAGCTCGACAACGCCGAGCAGTACTTCCGCGACTACGCCCCGCGCGCACGCACGGCCCTCGGGGCGATCGAGGTCGCGCGCGGTGTCGTATCGCCGGACTACCGCCCGGCGGCTCAGCCCAAGCTCGCCGGCTCGGTGCCGGCGCACTTCCCCGTGCAGGCGGGACCGTACCTGGAGGCGGTCGACCGGTTCGGCTCCTACGCGTTCTCCGTGTCCGACCTGCTCCAGCAGGAGCCCGCGCTGCGGGAGGACGCCGATCGCGTCCTCGCGAGCGCCGAGGGGCTGTCGCTTCGGCCCGCTGCGGCGGCTGGGCACGGGGGGGCCTGCGAGGAGG
>VAYL01000098.1:4811-9792 GCA_005884305.1 Actinomycetota bacterium | reverse complement strand
CCGCGGCAATTCGATGCCGAGACGGGTTGATCACGGGCCCCCCAGCGGAGGGTTGCGCAGGGCAACGCCGTCCTGGATCGTGATGGCGTCATCGCCATTCTCCGCCGGATACACCAGGTGGATGCCCACGTAGGCCTGCCCGGGTGTTTGCGGTGAGAACGTGAATACCTGGCTCGAGGCCAGGCCGCTGACCGAAACTACCGCCTGGCTGCACCCGGTGCCGGGCGCGAGCAGCGCCGGTGGGCACTCGGTTCGCGTGCAGGAGCTGGCGGAACCCGCTGCGGCGCAGCGGTAAAAGACACGGCACCGGGCGAGGGTGCCCCCCGCGGTGGCCGCGGTGTTGCAGACCGTGTCCCGCGGGACGTACGTGAGGATCATCAGCTGGGAACCGTCGACGCTGGCGGAGGCGTTCGAACCCTGTCGAAGCTCGCGCGTGATCCTTGCGCTCATGTACCTAGCCTGCTGGATCTCGGCCGTACGCTTTTCGACGCGCGGCTGCACCTGGATTCCCGCCGTGAACACCATAGTGGCGGTGGTCAGCACGACAATGCCCAGCGCCATCGTGACCACGAGCTCTGCCAGCGTGAAGCCGTCCTCCGATGACAGCCGGGCGAGCAGCCTCTTGCCACACTCCGCAGCTCTCATCTTCAGCAGCCGGCGCTCGGCGCGCTGCCGGTGACCATCGACCCGGTGCACTCCTTGAAGTCATCGATCGCGTAGTGGTCGACCCAGCCGGGGAGCGTGTACCCGGCGGCCTGGTTGCTGACCTTGACTGCGGTGTTCGAGCTGACCGTCACGGTCTTGCCCGCGACTGCGCCGCAGAAGTAGGAGTTGGATGCGAACACGATGTCGGTCCGGGGGCCGTAGACGATGAAGTCCTGGTTGCAGGCGACATCCTGGGTCGTGTTGCTCGCCATCGTCGCCTTCGTCGGGATCGTGTCCGATCCCACGAACAGCATCCGCATGTTCTGCGCGCTCCCGCCATTCACCTGGATCGACGTGTTGGCGTCCATGCTGAGCTGCGCGGTCGCACTCGTGTAGTGGCAGTTCTCGGGCGAGTCGAAGTAGATAGTCACCTTCGCCCCGTTGGCCACGTAGAGGGTCGTGCCCGACTCCATCGTCAGCTTGCAGAGGCTGTAGTTGCCGCCGTTCAGGGTCAGGCTGACCCCGCTGCTTCCGTTGCGGAGCCTCAGTTCGCGTGGGCCGCAGCCAGTCGCGGCACTCGTGTCACTCTCACCCGCCGCATTGACTCCGTTGAAGCAGACGCGGCGCTTGGCGTTCGTGTTTGTCGGTGATACGGCATTCACCGAGAAGAAGTTGCCGTTCTGGTTGTTGAGAGCGACGTCTCCCTGGTTCACCGGCGGCAGCGAGGTGACTCCCTGCGTGACCGTCGATGGGCCGGTTGAGCAGCTGGGGGTCCCACCCACCACAGTTCGCCCGGGGCCGACCTGCGCGTTCCCGCATACGTTGTCGTTGGTCGACAACGTGAGGTCGCCGTTGGTCGCTGAGTTGCCGTACAGAGAGTCGTTGGAGTTCAACCCGATGGAGTTCAGCCCGATGATGCCCGCCCCGGCGAACGGCGTCTGGCTCGATGCGGACCGAATCGTCATGTCGATGCGGCGCGTCACTCCGTTGTCGGTGCCCTGCGAGATGACCTGCGCCGTATGCGCAGGAAGCGGAGCGCCCGGCACCTGTTGCGGGAATCCGACCCGGTAGGTGTAGGTCGTCCCGTCCGGCATCTGTCCCAGCTGGCTCGGACACCATGACCATCCCGCGCCATCTGAGATCGGCGTACCCGACGGGAGGCATTGGCCCCAGGAGTCCCCGCTGACGGTGGTCGCGTTGTAGCGCAGTATCGCCTCGTGGGCCCCGCCCTCTGCGGCTGCAAGGGCGTCCTTGGTCCAGAAGTCTCGGGTCGTCCCGCTCTGCGCGCTCAGTGAGGCGGCCACCGCGGCACTTGCGACCGCGAACGCGGCGAACACCATGAGCATCACCATCGGCAGCGTGAACCCGCCGTCGTGCGCAGCGCGGCTCATCCACATGCGGCTTCCGTTCCGCGCGGTCATCCCATACACAGATCGGCGCCGCACGCACCGGCTAGAGGACCTGCGAACGACGCCAAACACGCGTTGAGCGTCCACGAGACGTGCGAAGGGCGGGCCCGAAGGCCCGCCCTTCCGCAGACGTGAGCCGTTTAGCTCAGAGACGGGATCACGGACCCCAGTCGCCGCCGGTGGGACAACCACCGCGGTTACTCGCATTGGCGACCGTACACGGATGTGTCACGTTGCCAGTGTTGTTACGCACGACCGAATACGTGTTGCCTGTCGTATCGGCGGTAACGGTGATGTTGTAGTTGTCCGCCCCGGCCGTCACGGTGAACGCTGGAGCGCTATTGAGCGTGGGCTCAATGGTCTTGAGCACGCCCGGGTTGCCGTTTGCGCTGGCGTATGAGCCATTGTTGTCCGTCGCCAATGTCTCGATCGCCTGCTGGGCGGTGTTGGCGGCCGACTTGGCGTCCGAGTCGTTCGCCTTGGCACGCTGATTCAGGAACGCCGGAATGGCGACCGCAGCCAGAATGCCCAGAATGAGCATGACGACCAGGAGCTCGACGAGCGTGAAGCCCGACTCTTCCTGCGCCATTCTCTGACGGATCTTGAGGATCATCTAGAAACCCTCCTTGGGATTCCCTTCCTTTTCCGCCAGCCCCCGGGACCGCAACTGCCAGTCCGGTGTCTATGTGACCCGACGGCAACCCGGCTGACTCTTACTTCGAGCCCCGTGGCTTTGCGCCCTCGCCTCGCGACGAGTTTGCCTTTATGCGCCGGAGCACTGGCCTTTACGTCCCCCGTCATCGGCCGTGTCTCCCTGATCTTTAGGTAGGGAGTACATCTGTCCACGAATGGGGGATATCCCCCATGTGCAGGTAGATCAAGTGTCCAGTTCGACGGGCACGATCTCGATCGGGAACTCGCGCGCGCCGCGGATGACGCGGGCCTCGAGCGGCCGCCCGATCGATTCGGCGACCATCAGGCGTTGAAGTTCGCCCACATCGGGCATCGAACGTCCGTCCACCTCGACGATCAAATCCTCCGGTCGAAGGCCTGCCTGGGCGGCGGGACTGCCCTCCACCACCTCCACCACCTCGACGGCGGTGCCTCCGTTCTTGGACGCGAACCGGGGCGGCAGCGGCCGGGCGCCGCCGACGATGCCGATGAAGGCCCGGCGCACACGCCCCTCCCCCATCAGCTGCGCGACGATCTTGCGGGTCGCGTCGTTGATCGGCACCGCGAGCCCAAGGCCGACGCCCGCGACCGCCGTGTTGATGCCGATGACCCGGCCCAGCCCGTCGGCCAATGCACCGCCCGAGTTGCCGGGGTTGAGCGCCGCGTCCGTCTGGATCACGTTCTCGACGAGGCGAACGGCGGAGCGCGAGCGCGTGGGGAGAGCCCGCCCCAGTGCGGACACGACACCGGCGGTCACCGAGCCGTGGAAGCCGAGCGGGCTCCCGATGGCGACGACGAGCTGGCCCACGTGGAGCGAGTCGGCATCGCCGAGCTCCGCCGGCGTGAGGTTGCCGGCGTCCGCTCGGAGCACCGCTAGGTCCGAGAGCGGGTCGGTCCCCACCAGCTCAGCGCCAAAGGAGCGTCCGTCCGGGAACGCGGCCTGGCCCCTTCCATCGGTCCCCTCCACGACGTGGGCGGACGTGAGCATGTAGCCGTCCGGCGTGATTACGACCGCGCTGCCGCCGCCTTCGGTGCGACCGCGGCGCGTCCGTCTCCCAACCCTCAGGTTCGCGACCGACTCGCGTAGCCGCTCCGCGACCGACGTGACGGTGCGCGAATAGGCGTCCAGCGCCTCGGCGTCCGGCAGCGCCTCGCTGGGGTCGGCGGGCTGCAACCCGTCGGCAGCACCCTCGATCAGTCGCAGCCGAGCCATGGGGTCAAATTAGCAATGCGGCTGACCGACTCAGCGGTCTGCTGTCCCGTCCGCTCGGTACGAGCACCACTGCTATCTAGGTAAATGACATCCAAAGGAGAAGACGATGGAGGCAAGCGCAGAAAGAGTGATCTACACGGCCGCCGCGCACGTCACGGGCGGTCGCCAGAACGGCCACGGCCGGACCGAGGACGGCCAACTCGAGGTCGACCTTCGCATGCCGACCGAGCTTGGCGGGGAGGGCGGTGGGACCAATCCCGAGGAGCTGTTCGCGGTCGGATTCGCAGCATGCTTCGAGAGCGCGATGGGGGCCGTCGCGCGCCGCCAGAGGCTCGAGGTGGATGACGTCGCGATCGATTCCAAGGTCATGCTCATCCCGACCGAGAATCGGGCGTTCAAGCTCGCGGTGGAGCTCGACGTATCCCTGCCGTCGATCGATGATGACGAGCGCGCGGTGGAGCTGGTACGGGCGGCACACGGAGTCTGTCCCTACTCGAACGCGACTCGCGGCAACATCGAGGTGAAGCTGACGGCGAACGGAGCGCCGGTGAGTGCGACGGACTGAGCGCGCGCTTAGCGGATCTTGTCGTAGATGCTGAAGATCGGCAGGTACATCGAGATCACGATGAAGCCGACGATGCCACCGACGAAGATGATCATCAGCGGCTCGATCAGGGACGTGAGGGCCTTGATCTTCGCGTCGACCTCAGCCTCGTAGAAGTCGGCGATCTTCGACAGCATGTTCTCGAGCTGACCCGATTCCTCGCCCACGGAAACCATGTGCTCCACCATCGGCGGGAAGATGTCGTGGTTGCCCATGGGGGCCGCGAGGGTGCCGCCGCGCTTGACGGACGCATAGACGTCGTGCATCGCCTCGTCGATGACCGCGTTGCCGGCGGTGCCGCCGGAGATCTCGATCGCCTGGAGGATCGGGACACCTGAGGAGATCATCCCGGAGAAGGTGCGCGACCACCGGGCCAACGCGACCTTCTGCACGACGTCTCCGATCTTCGGCATCCGCAGCTTGATGCGGTCCCACTGC
>VAYL01000098.1:4106-4772 GCA_005884305.1 Actinomycetota bacterium | reverse complement strand
CGACCGCAGCGCCGCCCAGCAGGAAATACCACTGATGGGTGACCAGGTTGGAGGCCCCGACCGTGATCTGGGTCATCATCGGGAGCTTCGCGTGGAGGTCGGGGTTCTCAGCGTTCAGCTGATTGAAGATGCCCACGAACACCGGCACGATGATCGCGACCACCGCGATCATGACGATCAAGGCCAGGGTGAAGACGACCGTCGGGTACATCATGGCCGATCGCACCTGACGCCTCAGGGCGTCCAGCCGTTCGAGCTGGTTCGCGATCCGGTCGAGCGTCTCGTCCAGGCGACCTGACCCCTCCCCGGCCTTGACGACGCTGCGATAGAGAGGATCAAAAACGCCCGGCTGAGCCTCCATCGCCTGCGCAATCGAGCTCCCTGCTTCCACGTTCTCGCGTACGCCGACGATCGCATCTCGCAGCATTTCGTCGTCGGTTTGCTGCTCGAGCGCGTACAGCGAGCGAAGCATCGGCATGCCCGATGCGACGAGCGTCGCGAACTGGCGCGAGAAGACCGCCAGCGCGCGCAGGTTTACGCTCTTGAAGCGCTGGAAGATCCTCTCCAGCTGCATCGCCTCGCGCTTCTCGTTGATGTCGAGGACGATCAGTCCACGCTGGCGGAGCTGTTCGGAGACCACGCCCTTCGAGGACGCGTCCATCTCCC
>VAYL01000098.1:0-4099 GCA_005884305.1 Actinomycetota bacterium | reverse complement strand
ACGGCTCTGAACGCATATGTGCTCAACGGGCGGCCACCCCCTCCATCGGCGGCTGCGCGTGGATCGGGGTTACGTCGCCGACGCCACCGAGAAGTCGCTTCAGCTCCTCAGGCACCGAGGCACGCTGCTCGGCCAGAGGCCGGTTGATCTTGCCGCTGCGCACAAGCTGGGCCAAGTGCGAGTCCATCGTCTGCATGCCGACCGCACCGGAGGTCTGAAGAGCGGAATAGATCTGGTGCGTCTTTCCCTCCCGGATCAGGTTCCTGACGGCGGGGGTCGGGACCATGACCTCGCAGGCGCAGACGCGTGAAGAGCCATCGGCCGTCGGCAGCAGCTGCTGGGTGACGATTCCCTGCAGCGCGATCGAGAGCTGCATTCGCACCTGGTGCTGCTGATGCGGCGGGAACACGTCGATGATGCGGTCCACGGTCTGGGCCGTCGACTGGGTGTGCAACGTGGCGAAGACGAGGTGGCCGGTCTCCGCCGCGGTCAGCGCGGTGGAGATCGTCTCGAGGTCGCGCATCTCGCCGACGAGGATCACGTCCGGGTCCTCGCGGAGTGCCGCCTTGAGCGCCGTCGCGAAGTCCAAGGCGTCGGCGCCGATCTCACGCTGGTTGACGATGCACTTGCGGTGTGAGTGCAGGAACTCGATCGGGTCCTCGATCGTGAGGATGTGCTCCTCGCGTGTGGAGTTGATGAGGTCGACCATCGAGGCGAGGGTGGTCGACTTGCCGGAGCCGGTCGGACCAGTCACAAGGATGAATCCGCGCGGCTTGCGTGTGAAGTCCTCGAGGATGGCGGGCAGGCCGAGTGAGTCGAGGCTCTGGATCTCAGCTGGAATGTGCCGGAAGGCCGCCGACACGGCGCCTCGCTGGAAGAAGCAGTTCACGCGGAAGCGGGCAACCCCGGGGATCGCGTAGGCGAAGTCGAGCTGCTGCTGGTTCTCGAACTTCTTTCGCTGCGAGTCGTTGAGGATCGAATAGACGATCTCGCGCGTGTCCTGCGGGCCGAGCTGCGGGTAGCCGTCCATAGGCACGATTCGCCCGCGGACCCGAAGCGCCGGCTGAAAGCCAGGCGTGAGGTGCACGTCGGAGGCGCGAACCTCGACCATCTTCGTAAGCACGGCAGCGAAGTCGATGCTCATCGCCTCGTAAATCGTCGGTCTGGCCGGGGTCTTTAGCTATCGGGCCCACGGCTGGACACCCGCACAGGCGCGACGACCGCTCAGGTGGTGACTCGCGCGATCTCCTCGATCGACGTAACGCCGGCTCGCGCCTTGCGCAGGCCGTCCTCGCGCACCGTGATCATGCCCTCGGAGCGGGCGACCTCGGCGATCTCCGCTTCAGGGGCGCGCTGGACGGTCAGCGACTTGATCTCCTCGCTCATCAGCATCACCGAGAAGAGCCCGATCCGGCCGCGGTAGCCGCTGTGGCTACACCGCGCGCAACCGACGGCCTCGTAAGCCTCCAGGTCGGCGCCCACGCGGAAACCAGACTCCACGAGCGCCCTTTGTGGAATCACCGTGCGGCGCTTGCAATAGGTGCAGAGCTGACGCGCCAGCCTCTGAGCGACGACGCACTCGACCGCCGAGGCGGTCAGGAAGCTCTCGATTCCCATCTCCGTCAGGCGCGCGATGGCGCCAGGCGCGTCGTTCGTATGGAGAGTCGACAGGACCATGTGGCCCGTCAGCGCCGACTCAACGGCGATTCGCGCGGTCTCGGCATCGCGGATCTCGCCGACCATGATCACGTCGGGGTCCGCGCGCAGGATCGACCGCAGGCCGGTCGCGAACGTGAGTCCCGCCTTGCGATTGACGTTCATCTGGTTGACGCCCGCGACGCGATACTCGACCGGGTCCTCGATCGTGATGATGTTGCGCTCGACCGCGTTCAGCTCCAGGAGCCCCGCGTAAAGGGTCGTCGACTTACCGGAGCCGGTCGGCCCCGTGACCAGGGCCGCTCCGTAGGGACGCTGCACCGTCATCTCGAACGCCTCTCGCGCGGACCCATCCATGCCCAACTCGTCGAGCGTTCGCAGCGCCTGGTCCTTGTCCAGGATGCGAACGGACGCGCCCTCTCCGCGCGACGTCGGCAGCGTCGTAACGCGCAGGTCCACCCCGCGGTCCTCCACGGTGACGCTCACGCGGCCGTCCTGGGGGATCCGCTTCTCGGCGATGTCCATGTCCGCCATCAACTTCACCCGCGAGACGACCCCCGCGATCATCCGCTTCGGCACCCGCGCGGACTCGTACAGCACGCCGTCCACGCGGAAGCGCACCCGCATCTCCCCCTCCTCGGGCTCGAAGTGGATGTCCGAAGCGCCTTCACTGACAGCCTGCGCGAGGATCGAGTGGACGAGCTTGATGACCGGCGCGTCGTCCGCGGTCTCGTGAAGCTCGGTGATCTCGGCGTCGCCCTCGGCCTCCTCCTCCTCGAGAACGGCATCGCTGACGGCGTTCTCGAGGCGGTTCATTCGGCTGATGAGCGCGTCGATGTCCTCCTCCGCCGCGACGGCGACGTGGCACCGGAGGTTGGTCAGCATCTGGATGTCGTCGACCGCGAGCACGTTCGCGGGATCGGCCATCGCGACGAGCAGCGTGTCCTTGTCGACGTAGCCCACCGGCAGCGCCTTGTAGCGACGCGCCGCGCTCATCGAGAGCAGGTTCGCCGCCCCCATGTCGACCTTGTAGATGCTGAGGTCGATGTGGTCGAGGCCGTAGCGCTCCGCGATCGCCCGCGAGAGCCGGTCGCCGTCGATCACCTGGAGCTCTCGAAGCAGCGCCTCCGGCGCCCTCCCGGCGACGCGCGCCTCGTTGACGACCTCGTCCACCCGCTCCCGGCTCGCGTAGCCGAGATCGACGATCACGTCGCTGATGAACATGCCGGCGCGCCCGCGGCCCATCGGAGGCGTCACGCCGTTGTTGGTGACCTCCTCCTCGAGCTTGCGCGCGGTTGCCTCGTCCCCGGACGGAACGGGCCTCAGGTACGGGGGTCTTTCTTCGGTTGCCATTCGTTCGCGCGGGCCGCCCTTCTCATCGCCTCGATCGGCGGGTCCATCCCCGTCCAGATTCGAAGCGAGGCGGCTCCCTGGCGAACCAGCACCTCGAGCCCGTCGACGACGCGGGCTCCTCGTGCGCTGGCCGCGCGAACGAGCTCCGTCTCGACCGCCCCGTAGGCGAGGTCCACCAATTGGTGTCTTTCACCGAGGGCATCGGCATCGATCGGAAGGCTCTTTAGGTCGGAGGACGCCTGGGTGGACGTACCCATGCCCACCGTTGTCGCGTTGACGATGAGGTCGTACTCGTCGCCGGGATCCGCGACCGAGGTCCCGAACTCCTGCGCGAGCGCTCGTGCTTTCTCGGGTGTCCGGTTCCAGATCGTCACCCGCGCGCCGTGCGTCGTGAGCGCCCAGGCGACCGCGCGCGCTGAGCCGCCGGCGCCCATGACGAGCGCCCGCTTGCCGTTCGGCGGCTCAGGTAGCGCGTCGAGGAAGCCTGCTGCGTCCGTGTTCTCCGCCGCAATCCGGCTGCCGTCGAAGCTCAGCGTGTTGGCGGCGCCGATCGCACGTGCCGCCTCCGAGGCCTGGTCCGCCACGGCCAATGCGGCGAGCTTGTGCGGGACGGTGACGTTCGCACCCACGAAGCCCTCGCCCGGCATCGACCGCACGCGCGCGTCGAAAGCCTCCGGAGCGACCTCGATCCCCTCATACGTCCACTCTCCGGCGAGCCCGAGCTCCGCCAGGGCGACGTTCTGCATCGCGGGCGAGCGCGAATGGGAGATCGGCTGGCCGAGGACGGCGAGCTTGGGCATGCTTCGATGCTAAGCGCCCGGAGGGTCGACACTCTTTCCGTCATTCGGGTACCCCTGGGTACCCGATCGGTACCCCCGGGTACCCACTTCGAGCGGAGGGTTGCTGACCACCACGCGAACCTGGCTACTGGCAGCCCGCCGGCGACTTGCCGCCCGCCGCCTCGCGCGCGGCGTTGTACTTGTCCTGCGCCGCGAGAAACTCCTGGTAGGACGCGGTGAAGAAGTGCCCGCAGCCGTTGGTCTTCGCGACGTAATAGAGGTAGTTGACGGTGGCGGGCTTCGCGGCCGCC
>VAYL01000097.1:5019-6966 GCA_005884305.1 Actinomycetota bacterium | reverse complement strand
CCGCAGCACGCCGCCGACGGCGGCACGAAGACGTCGTCGGCGAGCGCGACCATGAGCTTTCGCAGCCGTCGGTCCATCCCCAGGTGGCGGCCCGAGCAGGTCGGGTGGACGGCGATCGCCTGGGCCTTGGTGACGTCGAGGTTCGGCAGCAGGCGGTCGCGCGCCCAGTCGGTGGCATCGAGGATCTCGAGCTTCTCCAGCCGCTCCCCGTTCTCATCGCTCAGCGCGGCGCCCAGCTCGCTGACGATCCCGTGGGTGCACGAGCTCGCGTCGATGACCACAGGCAGCTCGCCCTCGTCCGTCCAGCGCCACAGGCTCATGAGCATCTTGTTGGCCATCCACGCGTGGCCCTCGCGGTAGCCCTTGGATCCCCATGGCACCGCGCAGCAGTGGCCCGGCGTGTCTGGCGGGATCCAAACGGGAAGCTCCGCGCGCACCGACATCGCCTCGATCACGCCGAGGGTTGGGCCGGCGCCATTCGCCCGGCGCGACGGGCCGAAGATCCGGTTGACGCACGAGGGGACGTAGACCGCAGCCGCTCCCTCGCGCGACGTCTCCGGAAGCCGGACCGGCGCCGCCCGGGGCATCCCTGGCCCCCACTCTGGCATGAGCTCGGCGCTCACCAGGCGGCGCTGGGCTCGGGTCACCGCGCCGAGCGCCCTGTCGCCCACAAGGCGCGACAGACCGGTCCCGGTCCGGAGCGTTGTCCGCGCGGCGCGCTCCAGCTGCGCCCAGCGCTTGGCAGCCTTCAGAGCCGACCGCTGGTCCTTGTCCGTGTGCTCGCGGTTGCGGAAGTCCTTGATCATCTTGCCGGTGTCGATGCCCACCGGGCACGAGAGTGCACAGCTCCCGTCGGCGGCACAGGTCTCGATCCCGTCGTACTCGTACTCCTCCATGAGCGTCCGTTGAAGCCTGGAGCCCTGGGGCTGCCGCACCATCTCGCGGCGCAGCACGATGCGCTGGCGGGGCGTCGTCGTGAGCAGCCGGCTCGGGCAGACGGGCTCGCAGAACCCGCACTCCACGCAGGTGTCCGCCACCTCCTCGATGGGCGGAATCGACTTCAGGTTCTGGAGGTGCGCCTCCGGGTCGCGGTTCAGGATCACGCCGGGGCCGAGCACACCGTCGGGGTCGGCGAGCTCTTTGATCCGCCACATCAGCTGCGTGGCCTTGGTCCCCCACTCGCGCTCGACGTAGGGCGCCATGTTGATCCCGGTGCCGTGCTCCGCCTTCAGCGAGCCGTCGTACTTGCCGGTGATCAGTTCAACGAGATCGTTCATGAATGCCTCGTAGCGATCGCGGTCCGCCTCCTCGGCGAAGTTGGGCGTGAGCATGAAGTGAAGGTTCCCCGCGGATGTATGCCCCGCCACGCCGGGAAGGAAGCCGTGCTTGCCCAGGATGCCCTGGATGTCCACGGCGGACTCGGCGATCCGATCCGGCGGGACGCAGACGTCCTCGACGATGAGCACCGTGCCCCGCGGGCGCATCCGCCCCACGATGCCGTGCAACCCCTCGCGGGTCTTCCAGTAGATCTCGGTCTGCTCCTCGTCGCGGGTGAACTCGGGGCCGCGCAGCATCTCGCGACCCTCCAGCACCTCCTTCGCCCGCGCCTCCATCCCGTCGAGCTCGGCCGAGTCGTCCGAGCGGTACTCGACCAGGAGGGCGGCGGACTCGGGCGGCAGCTCGCGCCAGTACTCGGGCGTGCCCGGGATCGAGTAGCTCGCCGCCATCAGCGCCGGCGCCACCATCATCTCCACGGCGGTCGCGCCGGCGGCGACGAGGTCAGGCACCGGTTCGACTGTCCGGTCGATGTCGGCGAAGTGGACCCAGGTGGTCGTGGTGTGCGGGAGGAGGGGCACCGTGTCGAAGACCGCCTCCGCGACGAAGGCGAGCGTCCCCTCTGACCCGACGACGAGGCGGCGGAAGATCTCGAGCGGCGTATCGGCGTCG
>VAYL01000097.1:0-5013 GCA_005884305.1 Actinomycetota bacterium | reverse complement strand
GCACAGCCGGTAGCCCATCGTGTTCTTGATCTGGAACTTGCGGCGGATTCGCTCGCTGAGCTCCGTGTCGGCCCGGATCTCGTCGCGAATCTCGATGAGGCCCTTCGCCAGTTCGGGCTCGGCCTGCGCAAAGCGGTCCTCGGCTCCCGGCTCGGCCGTGTCGATCATCGTCCCCGAGGGGAGCACGAGCTTCAGGGAGCGCACGGTCGAGTAGGAGTCCTGGGTCGTCCCGCACCGCATGCCGCCTGAGTTGTTGGCGATGACCCCACCGACCGTCGCGAAGTCCGTGCTCGCCGGGTCCGGGCCGAGCCGCCGGCTGTACGGGAGGAGGACGCGGTTCACGTGGCCAAGCGCGGTCCCCGGGCGGACGCGCGCCGCCGCGCCGTCCTCCTCCACCGTCACGCCGGTGAAATGGCGCCGAACGTCGACGAGGATCCCGTCGCTCTGGCTCTGCCCGTTCAGGCTTGTACCGGCGGAGCGCAGAGTGACCGGCATCTCGCGTTCGCGACCGAACCGAATGACATTCGCGACGTCGTTGGCGTCATGCGCCTGCACCACCACCTTCGGGAACATCCGGTACGGGCTCGCGTCGGACGCGTACTTGATGAGGTCCAGCGCCCGGGCTTGGACCCGGTCGGGACCGAGAAGCGCCTCGAGCGCGGCACGAAGGGTCTGCGGCGTGCCGTCCGCGATCCACTCCGGTGCAGCGCCGGTGCCCGGATCGGTCGCTTCGGGCGCGATCCGCAGGACGTCTGGCTCGAGGAGCGGCACGGGCGGAAGTTAGAAGAGTGCCATGCCAGGCGCCACGCCGATCTCGATCAGCTCCGGGTCGGAGGAGGGGATCGCCGATTCGAGGTCCGAGCGAAGCTCGGCGATGTCGCCGACCTTGCGCGACTTGACCCCGTACCCGGCGGCGATCTCAGCGGTGTCGAGCGCCGGCAGCTGAAGCCCGGGTGCGCCCGTCACCTCCTCGGTGTCGGCGAACCATTTGAGGATCGAGTACTCCTCGTTTCTCAGGACGAGGAACGTCACCGGGACCTCGTACGCGACCGCCGACCAGAACGCCGTGACCGCGTATTGCACCGACCCCTCGCCCATCACGCACACGACAGGCCGCTCGGGCTGCGCGAGCTGCACGCCGACCGCCGCGGCGAGCCCGAACCCGAGCCCACCGCCAGCGCCGAAGTAGTAACTGCCGGGTCGCGAGAGCCGCAGCTGATTGCGGAGGGCCATCGTGCTGGACGGAGACTCGAGGACGATGATCGCGTCGTCGGGCAGGACGTCGCCGAGGGCCGCGTGGACGGTCGAGGGGCTGAGCGGGTCCTCCTCCGGGGGCGCCTGCGGCTCGCCCAGCGGCTCCGGCGGCTCGCGATCGGACTGCGGCAGGAGCTCGGTGAGCGCCTCGACGGTCAGCTTCACGTCCGCGACGATCGCATCGCCCATGGGGGCGCGGGCCGCCTCGTCTGGATCGCTCGTGACCGCGACCAGGTCGGTCCCATCCGGCAGGAGCGGCCCGGCGATGTACGGGTAGTACGGGAAGATCGAGGTGCCAAGCGCCAGGACGAGGTCGTGGCCCTCCAGCATCTGCCCGAGCGGCCCGATCGCGGGCGGCAGCGTGCCGCGGAAGTTCGGATGCCCCTCCGGGAATCCGATCCGCCCGCCGCCGGGCGCGGGCGTCGCCCAGACCGGCAGGCGCTGCTGCTCCGCGAGGAGCACCGCCGCGTCCCAGCCGCCGCTCGCGTCGACATCCGGGCCGGCGACCATCGCGGGATTCTTCGCGTTGGCGAGGCGGTCCGCGACCGAGCTCACCGCCGCCGGGTCCGCCACGCTTCGCCCGGAGACCGAGCGCGCGATCGCGTGCCGGACGTCGCCGTCGTCAACCTCGGCCCGCCAATCGTCCATCGGGATCGAGACGAACGCGGGGCCCTTCGGGGGTAGGGATGCGACATGCGTCGCCCTCGCGAGCGCGAGGGGAACATCCTCGGCGCGCGGCGGCTCGTAGCTCCACTTCACCAGCGGATGGGGGAGCCGGACGGCATCGCGGTCGGTCAGGTTCGCCTGAAGGGTGATCATGGCCCGCACCTGCTGGCCGGCGGTGATCACGAGGGGCGACTTGTTCGCCTGCGCGTTGAAGATTGCGCCCATCGCGTTGCCCACCCCGGGCGCGGTGTGCAGGTTGACGAGCGTCGGGTTACCGGAGGCCTGGGCGTAGCCATCGGCCATACCGACGACGACCGCCTCCTGAAGGCCCAGCACGTAGCGAAAGTCCTCCGGGAAATCGTCGAGCATCGGCAGCTCGGTCGATCCGGGGTTGCCGAACATCGTCGTCATCCCGCGGGCGCGGAAGAGCTCGTAGGCGGCCTCGCGAACGGTGCTCACGGGCCAGGCAACCTATCTCAGTCGCAGCGCGGTGCCGCCGACCGGCCTCTGACCCGGGTCAGGATCTGATCGGTCAGCCGTGGCGCGATGCCGCTCAGACCGAGGACGCGCACCGCCGGCGGGGCGTACACGCCGCGCGCGTCGTCCTCGACCCCCGCGATGATCGCCTCGACGAGCTCCTCCACCGGGCGCTCCTCGTCGTTCGAGCGCCAGGCGGGCAGCCGGTCGCGCTGGTGCTGCAGGATCGTCGTCCCGTACTCCCCGGGGTAAACCGTCGTCACCGAGATCCCGGTGCCCGCCAGCTCGTGGCGGAGGGCCTCGGCTAAGCCCCGGTCGAATGCCTTGGTGGCGCCGTAGACCGCGCCCCACGGAAACGACCGCAGGCCGGCCGCGGAGGACATGACCACGACGTGTCCGCCCGGTCCTCGGAGCATGTGCGGCAGCGCGGCCCGCAGCGTGTACATGGTCCCGAACACGTTCACGTGGACCATCCGCTCAGCCTCCTCGAGCTCCTGCTCGAGGAACGGCGCGTAATCGAGCACGCCGGCGTTCGCGACCAGCAGGTCGATTCCCCCGAGGTTCTTCGCAAGGCGATCGATCGCGCGGCTCGTCTGCCCCCACTTGGAGACGTCGGCGACGGCGGTGACGTGAGGCCCATCGGGAGTATCCGGCAGCTCGCCGGCGAGCTCCTCCAGCCCCTCCTTGCCGCGAGCGATGAGACCAAGCCGCGCGCCGCGGCCGGCGAGCTCGGCGCTGAGCGCCCGGCCGATGCCGCGGGAGGCGCCGGTGATGACGACTCTGGTGCCCCGCTGAATGCGCACGCCGTGATCCTTTCACGGGCTGTTTGGCCGCGTAGTATCGAGGGCGATGACCACCGATCAAGCGACCGTCGCCGAGGAGGAGTACCTCCAGATCATGTTCTGGCTGGAAGAGGCGGGGCTCCCGATCACGGGCGCGAACATCGCGACGGCGATGCAGCTTTCGGCCCCCACCGTCCACGAGATGATCGGCCGCCTGGAGCGCGACGGCTACGTCGAACGCCGCCCCGACAAGTCGCTGGCCTTCACCGAGAGCGGGCGCGAGCACGCCCAGGCGATCGTGCGCAGGCACCGCCTCATCGAGCGGTTCCTCACCGACGTGCTCGGGATCCCGTGGGACGAGGTCCACGAGGAGGCGGAGCGACTGGAGCACGCGATGTCACCGGTGCTCGAGCGGCGCATGCTGGCAGCGATCGGCGATGCGAAGACGTGTCCCCACGGCCATCCATTGGTCGAGGGCATCCGGGAGCAGGGGGCACTGCTCGCCGACGTCGAGCCCGGGGCCGAGGTTCACGTGCTTCGGTTCGAAAACGAGGCCGAGGAGCTCCTCCGCTACCTGAAGGAGGCCGGCCTGCGGCCGGGGCTCGACGGCACGATCGAGAGCTCGGACGGCGACGAGGTCGTCGTCGGCTCAGCGGATGGGCGCCACGTCGTCTCGCGCAGCGTGGCGGAGACGGTCTCGGTCCGCGCCGACCCGGCGCCGCCGCCGCGGGCGCCGCTTCCGGAGCAGCTTGAACTCTCGAGCGACCGCTACGGCCGCTAGTCGCGGAGGCCCAAGCCGCTCGGTTGCCTGCTGCGCCGACAACGGCTTCCCTAGAGGTCTCCGCAGATCTGGCGCAGGCGGCGATAGAGCGCCTGGTCCTGGGGCCGGACCGCGTACTCGCGGCGACGCACCAATGCCTCGTGCTCACGGACGGCCGATGCGAGCGCCGAGAACCGTCGCTCGGCGATGTTCCGCTCGCTTACCGGGTCCAGCTTTCGCGTTCCCTCCACGACGGTGATGGGGGTCATCGATGAGTCACCTCCTCGGTCGGTCAGCTCCACGCCGGCCAGGTTAGGTCTGAGGCCTAAGCCCGTTGTAACGACCGGGTAAATATTCGCTTCGAAAGCCGGCGCCCTCTTTGGACGGCGGTCCAATCTTTCCGATGTGTGGCTGGCCCGACGGTCGATGTCAGGCGGGACTCGCCGCGCGAACCCGGTCCAGGGCCCGGGCGATGCGCTCGACTCCCTCCGGGATCTGGTCCGGCGGGACGCTCGCGAATGAGAGCCGCAGGCTGGACTGGCCACCGTCGAGCATGAAGTCGGGGCCGGCGATGAACGCGACCTTCTCCTCTAGCGCAGCGGCTTGGAGCTCGACCGTGTCCACGTCGTCGCCCAGGGTCAGCCACAGGAAATAGCCGCCGCCGGGAACGACGAACTCCGCCTCCGGGATGTGCTCCCGCAGGGCCTCGACGAGGGTGTCACGGCGCTCGCGCAGGGCGCCCTTCACGAACGCAATGTTCTCGTCGAGCGCGCCCGAGCGGCAAAGCTCATAGACGATCGATTCGGCGAGCATGTTCGGCGAGATGTAGAGCTCGTTGGCGCGCTTGGCGAGCTGCGCGATCTCGTCGGCGGGGCCGGCAAGGTAGCCCACGCGCACGCCGGGGCTCACTGTCTTCGAGAACGACGACGCATGGATCACCCGCCCGCCATCCGGGCTCAGCATCGTCGGCGGCGGCTCCGCGTCGAACGGCAGCTCGCGATACGGATCGTCCTCGAGGATCCAGAAGCCATGCTCGGCGGCGAGCGCGACCAGCCGCTCCCGCTTTGCGGCGGA
>VAYL01000096.1:8325-9748 GCA_005884305.1 Actinomycetota bacterium | reverse complement strand
CGCCTCAACCGACTGCTCGATCCGCGGTTCACACCGCTGCTTTCACCGCTACGGGATTTCGTCCGCGTCCGCCGCCACCGGCGGGGCGCTCCTCGACTCAAGAGGACCCTACCGGGGTGTTTGGCCGGGGCGACGGCCTTGCTCTCGCTGCGCGAACTCCAACGCATCGTCACCGCGGCAGGAATGACCCCGGAAGCGATCGCGGGTGTTGGCTTCGGCCCGTTGACATTCATGGGCCGGATCGTGGTCAGGGAGCCGACGGCGATTCGGCTTCATCGATCTCTGCAGACATTGGGCAGTCGCGGCGTTCCCGTGATCCGCGCGATCGCTCTTCAGCACCTCATACTCGCTCGCGCCGGGCAGGACCCTGGCGGTTCCTTTCGGGCGCGTGCCTCCCCCCCGGCGCTCTGACAGGGGGCGCAATCCTCGTCCCCGCCTCCGGCTCCTAGGTTTCGGGAGAGAAGCACCAACGCCGAACGCCGCCGAGGAGGAGGAACCGATGGTGCGGGGCGGCACGAGACCGTGCCGGGAGCCGCGGCGCCGGTTTCGCCGCTACGGTGCGCCGGCTATGAGGATTTTGATCCTGACCCAGCATTACGTCCCCGAGATCACCGCGGCTCGCTTCCGCCTCCAAGCATTCGCTGACGGCCTGACCCGCCGCGGGCACGAGGTTCAGGTGATCTGCCCCGTGCCGAACCACCCGCGTGGGGTAATCGACGAGGGCTACCGCCACGGTCTAGTCGTTCGCCGCGAGGTCGCGGGGGCCGAGGTCAACTACGTGCGCGTCTTCACGAGCCCCGAGAAGACATTCTGGAAGCGGATCGCCTACTACGGGTCCTACGCGGGATTCGCTTCCTTGGCGGGTCCCCTCTTGAAACATCCGGACGTCGTTCTGGCGAGCTCGCCGCCGCTGAGCGTCTCGTCGCGGCTCTACGTCGCGCCCCGCTCCTGCTCGACGTCCGGGACCTGTGGCCACAGTCGGCGCTTGACGTGGGCGAGCTCGCACCAGGAGCATTCTTCAGCGCGGCGGAGGCCGTGGAGCGCTTCGCATACCGGCGGGCCGACCTCATCGTGACGGCGAACGACGCCTTTCGAGGTTGGATCCGCGACCGTGCCCCCGATGGTGCCTCGGTGCATGTGGTCGAGAACGGGACAACGCAGGAGCTGCTCCGGATCGGTGAATCGAGGGTCGAGCGTGGGAGCGTCGGATTGCCGGACGGCCCGTTCGTGTGGGCGTACGCCGGCAACATCGGGCTCGCCCACGGCCTCGAGTTCGCTGCCGACGCGGCGGCGCTGCTTGGCGAGGGCTACCTGTTGCTGGTGGTGGGGGAGGGCCCGCGCCGGCTGGTTCTCGAGCAACGCGCCGCCCGGCAGCCGGCGCACAGGATCCAGCTCCAGGGGCTGATGAGTCCCACCGATGCGG
>VAYL01000096.1:491-8087 GCA_005884305.1 Actinomycetota bacterium | reverse complement strand
GGATTTCGCCAGGTCGCATCTGCGGGAGCGGCAGGCGGATCGGCTGACCGATCTGGCGGAGTCGCTCGCCGACGCGAGGTAGCCTAGCCTCGTGAGCTCCGATCCGACGGAGCGCGGGTCTCTGCACCGGGGGGACACCATCAGCCGCAACGCCGTCTTCGCGATGGCGACGCAGCTCGGTACCGCGGTCTTCACCGCCGTCCTCACCGTCTACCTCGTTCGGGCGCTCGGCCCGTCCGGCTTCGGGACGTTCGCCCTGGCGACCGGGATCACCGGCCTCGCCCTCCGACCCTCCGACCTGGGCACCACGCAGTCCGCCGCTCGGTTCATCGCCGAGCGCCATGGCGATCACGCGGGCATCCTGGGCGTGCTCGGAATGGCGTTGCGGACGCGGCTGATGACGGCCACCGCCATGGCGGGTTTGCTATTCGCGCTCGCTGGCCCCATCGCCAGCCTCTACGGCGTGCAGGGCCTGACGTGGCCGTTGCGCGGGGCCGCGATCTCGCTGTTCGGCCAGAGCATCTTCCGGTTCGCCGCCGTCATCTTCATCGCCCTGCGGCGGACGTCCGTCGGGTTCGTGCTGACCGTCTCCGAATCGGCAACGGAGTGCACCGCCAGCATCGTCCTCGTCGCGCTCGGCGGCGGGCGATCGGCTACGTCTGCGGCGCAGCCCTCGGCGTCGTGGCGCTCGCGAGGTTCCTCGGGCGCTCGCCGCTGGTGGGAACGGGGCCAAGCCCCGTCACGCGGCGGGAGTTCGTCGCATACGCCGGCGCGCTCCTGATCGTCGTCGGCGTCTACACGGCCTACACGCAGATCGACCTTCTCCTCCTGGGCGCATACCTCGGCACCCACGCCGTGGGAATCTTCGCCGCGCCCCTGCGCCTGATCGGCTTTCTCGGTTATCCGGGGCTGGCGCTCTCGCAGGCCCTCGGGCCGCGCCTGGCCCGCCACCGCGATGAGCCGCCCGAGGTCGAGGCGCTGGTCCGGGGAATCAGGTACATCATCATCGTCCAAGCGGGACTACTCGCTTTCGTGACCGCATGGGCCGGGCCGATCGCGCATGTGGCGCTCGGTTCGCAGTTCGCGTCGTCGGCGGGGGTACTCCGGGCGCTCGCGCCTTACGTTTTCCTGACTGGCCTCGGTCCGGTCCTCGTCGCGCCGCTCAACTACATGGGAGAGGCACGGCGCCGAATACCGCTGTCGCTCGCAACTCTGGCCGTCAATGTTGTCCTCGACATCATCCTGATCCCGAGGATCGGGGTCTACGGAGCAGCGATCGGCACCGACGTCGCGTACACCGTGTACGTCACCGCGCATCTGTGGCTGGCGCACCGGTTGATCGGCGTTCCCGTCAAACCGCTCGCGACCGCCCTGGGGCGGTCGCTTGGCGCAGCGGCGCTGACCGGGGGTCTTCTCGTCGCGATCGGGACGGCGGACCTTTCTGCGGCGCAATGGATCGCGGGCGTAGCGCTCGGATCGCTGACGTTCGCGGCCGTTTTGGTTTTGAGCCGCGAGGTGACCCTCCGCGAGTTCCGGTCGCTCGCGACGCGGCCGGTGAAGGCGATCAGGAGCGGGTAGCCACACCGTGGCGACCTTCCCTGCACTACGCTCACGCACATCGTGACCCTGAAATCAAAGCGCTCCACCCCAGGCACCGCGAACACCGGCCGCGATGCGCCACGGCCCGCGGCGGGGACGTCGCCTCGGCGAAGCGCCGGCCCGACGTGATCCGCGGCCGCGTGCGGCGCACGGTCGCGCCTGCGGCGAGGCCCCTGGTACGGCGATGGCGAACTAGCGGATGGCGTGGGTACCCACGGCGGCCCTCCGGGTGGCTGATCGGTCCGCCCGACTTCGTCGGCGTGGGCGCTCAGCGAGCCGGTACGAAATGGTGGTACGGCGTCATCTGCGACCACCCTGAGGTGCAGCGCGCGCCGGTGAAGGAGTGGCATTTCTTCGACCGCCACTACCAGACGCCATTCACGCCCGACGATGTGCGCGCGTACCACCGCCGGTTTCCCCGGCCCCCGGGTTTGATCACCGGGGAATGGACGCCGCGATACATGCACGACTTCTGGACCCCGCCGCTGCTGCGGCGAGCGGCGCCCGACGCAAAGATCCTCGTCCTGCTGAGAGACCCGTTCGCACGCTACCTGTCCGGGTTGCGACACGAGCTCGCATCAGTGAAGCCGGCCGTCCGGCGGCGCCGGCGCTCCTACATCGAGGCGATGGACGCCAACGACGCGCTCAGCCGAAGCCTCTACTGCCGCCAGCTGGCGAGGATCTTCGAGTCGTTCGACCGCGGGCAGGTGCTGGTGCTTCAGTACGAGCGCTGCGTCGAGGCTCCGGCGGCGGCGCTTCGCCGCACCTACGAATTTCTCGGTCTGCCTGATCCGGACCATCTTCCAGCGTTCATCGAGGAGCGCGTGGGGAAGTCCTATCCCTCGGGTGAGATGCCTCAGCTGGTGGCGAACGCTGCGCGGAACGCGATTCTCGAGGACGTGAACGACTTGCGCTCGCTGGTTCCGGAGACCTCGACCTCTGGCCGTCGTGTCGCGATGAGGGCATAGAGCTCAGTCGCGCCTGATGCAGCTGCTGGTGTCGGGAGCGATAGCGGGCCGCGAGGACCTCCGCGGCGTGACGGCCGTGCTCTGCATCGTCGACGGCGAATCCGGCGAGGTTCTGCACCGGTGCGACTACCGAACTCCCGCCGAGCTTCGAGCGCCCACTCAGAAGATGCAGTTCACCGGCTTCAGCTTCCACCATGGCGGCCTCTACGTGTGCTCCCACACTGAGGTCGTCTACTTCGAGGAGTGGCCACCGGTGGAGCCGTCCGGCCGGATGAGCCTGCCGGGGTTCAACGATCTGCACCATTGCATTCCGTGGGATCAAGGGCTCGCGATCGCGAACACGGGGCTGGAGACAGTTGATCACGTGTCGCTCGAGGGAAAGCTGCTCGGTCGATGGGACCTGCTCGCGGACTTCGCCGAGGCGAGGGAGATCGACCGGCAGTTCGACTACCGCCGGCTCCCCGACACGAAACCTCATCTCGTCCACGGCAACCACCTGTGGACTCGCAAGGGCGAGCTGTGGGTCACCCAGCTCCGCACGGCACGCGCGGTGTGCCTCACTACCGATCGACGGCCGCTCAGCTTCAAAATGGGGATGCCGCACGACGGCCGGCACAGCGGCGGTCGCCTCGTCTTCACGACCACGAACGGACATCTCGCGTTCGTAGATCCAGACTCGTTGCGGCTGATCGCGAGCTACGATCTCAGCGCGATGGTGCCGGGCGCGCGTATCCTCGGCTGGTGCCGCGGGGTTTGCGGAGACCCCTTGCATCCGACCCGCTTCTTCGTCGGCTTCTCCTTCATCCGCGGCTCGCGCTGGCGCGAGTACGGCTTCTGGCTCAAGCACGGCCAGAGGCCGGTTCCGACTCGGGTGGATGTCTTCGACGTCGCACGCGGGGAGCGGTTGCGAAGCTTCGAGATGACGCTGCCGGATGCCCCGGGGTACGTCCTCTTTCAGCTTGAGCAGCTGCCGGAGAGCCTCTGGGTGTAGCGCGTGCGCCCGCGCAACGACATCGCGATCTACTCCCCGTTCGCCCACACGTTCTACGAGGATCCGGCCTCGAGCGCAGGACGGAGTGGCTCCGGTGGCGCTGAGCTCCAGGCGACGCTGCTGGCGAGGCACATGTCGCGCAGGGGCATGAGGGTCGCCCACATCGTCTATGCCCTGGAGAGTCCGGCACCTGCGCCGCGGGAAGGACCGGTGGTGGTAGAGCGCCCGCGCCGCGCCGCGAGCCGCGGCAGCACGCGCCTGGGGCGCGGTCTCGGCAAGCTGGTGGACTGCCTCCACGTCTGGCGGGCACTGGTCGCGGCCGACGCGCGGCTGTACCTGTTTCGGACCGGGCTCAGCGGCGGAAGCACCGGCTTCGTGACCGGGGCGATGTTCTGCCTCCTGCGCCGGCGCCGCCTGGTGTTCGCGGCGTCCAACGACCTCGACTTCATCTTCGATCGGAGCGACCGATCGTGGCTGGTCGAGGCCCTCTACCGGTTCGCGCTCCGGCGGTCGCGACGCGTCGTGGTGCAGACGCACCGGCAGCTCGCCTTGGCTCGACGGGTGCTGGACCCTGCGAGGGTCACGCCGATTCCGAGCTTCGCGGAGCCGGCGGACCCATGTGACGCGGCTGCCGACAACGAGGGCTTCCTGTGGGCGGGGCGTCTGGTCGACTACAAGCTGCCGCTTCGATATCTGGAGCTCGCGAGGTCCGTGCCCGAGGCCCGGTTTCGCATGATCGTGGGGGAGACAGGCGAGACTCCGGAGTCGCTGGCCGCTCAGGTGATTAGTTCGGCGGCGGAGATCCCGAATCTCGAGCTCGAGCCCAGGCAGGACCGTGAGCGCGTGCTCCAGCTCATCTCCCGCTGCACCGCCGTCGTGGTGACGTCGGGAGCCGAGGGAATGCCGAACCTCTTCCTGGAGGCGTGGGCGCGCGGGGTGCCGATTCTCTCCCTTCACTTCGACCCCGATGGCCGCATGGCCGAAGAGGGCATCGGAATCTGTGCGTCAGGGTTGTGGGAGGGTTTCGTCAGCTCCGCGAGGCAGCTTTGGAGCGACGGCACGTTGCGGCGCGAGCTCGGCGAGCGCGGCCGCGCCTACGTTCACCGGATGCACTCGCCCAACGCCGTTGCCACCCGCTGGGCGAAGGTGCTCAGCGAGGCGCTGGCTTGAGCGACTGCGGTCCTTGCCTCAGGGGGTGACCGCCGTGACGAGCGAACGTGGCGATTCCGGGAGTTCGTCGGTACGCCTGAGGAACTCGAGGACGAGGTCCCCCTCCTCCTCGCTCAGATGTCGACGCCACTTTCCGGTGAAGTCGTGGAACCGCATGCCGGCGACGATCCGGTCGAAGTGGGGCGGCCAGTCCAGGCCGGCGAACTCGCAGATCCCGCGCAGGGATTCCTCCGGACTCTCGACGAGGTCCTCATACCAAAGCTCGTAGGAGCGGCCCGTGACCAGTTCCACGTTCCGGGCGATGTCGTCCAGGTCCAGGCGCATCTTGAGCGCGACGGACAGCAGCGGGCCCCCGCCGAGGTCCCGCCAAGCCGCGTAGTAACCCGGCGGTACGGCTCCCCACTGCCACTCTTCGCTGTCCGGGGGGCTCGCAACGTCGAGCCATCCGGCCTTGGACCAAGAGCTGACGACCGCCCGGGGATCCCGGCGGAGAGAGACGAAGAGCCCGTTCGGAAAGACGCGGTCGAGGTAGGCGATCCGCGCCCAGCCGGTCACCTTGATCAGGAAGCGGCGCTTGCGCTGGAATCTGAGGATTCGCGCGGTGGCACTCCGTACCGGCTGGACCCCCTCCTCCGGCACGTCGTCGGCCGTCAGCGGGCGGTCGCGACGCGAGAACCCGGGAAGGTAGTGCTCCCAGAAGCGGTAGGCCTCGAACGGCTTCGGAAACGCCTTGGCGTGCCGGACCCGGCTTGGGAGCGGCGAGCGGTAGAGGCCCGAGAACACGGACAGCCACGGCTGCGACGGGAAGACCTCGTTGAAGGTGGACAGCCAGCCGACGTCGTCGTGGCGAGCCAGAAGGCGATGCAGCAGCGTCGAGCCGCACCTCCCGGTTCCGACGATCGTGATGACCTTGCTTCCGGAGAGAGGCGCTCGGTCTGCCACTACGACTCCACGGTCGGGTGCGCTGCGCGCCGACGACGCCGGCGGCGATCGATGACGGCCCAGGCCGCGCTGGCGCGCACGCGGCGGAAAGCCGGGGAGGTCTTGATGTGAAAGCGCCGCTTATCGTCGCGCCTCGTGATCATGATTCGCGGCCAATCGAGCGCCGAGCTCGGTGGCAGGATTCTCCCGCGTGTCGTGCGGGCGGCCGCCGTGTAACCGGCGCGCCTCGCTGCCTGTATCACCCGGGTGTCACGATATCCGTAGGGATAGGCAAGCGAGGTGCATGGCCGGGCGAGCCGCTCCTCGATGTCGGCTCGCGACCCGCTCAACTCCTCGTCCAGCTGCTGGGCGTTCAGCTCGGTCAGGTTGCGGTGGGAACGGGTGTGTGACCCGATTTCCCAGCCAACCCGCGTCAGCGCGGCGAGATCGTCCCACGACATCGGCGTGAGCTCGTCCGCGTATTCCGTCTCCCGCCATTGGTCGATGCCCGGCCACGCAACCGGCTCGGTTCGACCGATGAAAGCGCTCGGCGCAAACACCGTCGCCGGAAACCCGGCCTCGGCGAGAATCGGCAGCGCCAGATCGATGACGGAGCGGTATGCGTCGTCGAAGGTGATGGCGACGGCACGAGCAGCGGGCGCGCCAAACGCGATGTCGCTGAAGGTCGCTCCCCGGTAGTTGGCCCGCAGAAGGTGCCAGACTTGTTGGCGAAGCTGGCGCGGGGTGGTCGCGAGCGCTGCGGGCCAGCGCTCGCTGATTGCGTGGTAACAGAGGACGATCGCATCGCTCATGCGCCGGTCAATCGGCGATTGGACCGGGCCATTCCGAGCAGCGCCGGCGCGAGTGCGAGTAGCAGCCAGAGCTCCTTGGCGTATTCCCTCGAGCCGAAGAAGTCGGTCGCCAGCATCCCGACCAACGCGACGAACAGGGCGCGGGAGAGGAACTCCATCTGGAAATCGCCGTCGGCGAATGCTCGCGCGGCCCGCAACGCGCAGCGCACGCAGAATGCCAGGATGATCAGAAACAGCGTCAACCCGACGATCCCGAGCTCTGCCCACAGCTCGAGGTAGCTGTTGTGCGTGACTTTCGGGGTTCCGACGAAGAAATCGCCTCGTTCGATCGCGCCCGGCTGCAACAGGTAATGGACCGAGTCGACGGGGAAGTTGCCGGCACCCACGCCCACCAGCGGATTCGCCTCGACCATCCGCCAGCCGACGGTCCATAGGTCCAGGCGGCCGGTGCCGCTCCCGACCGTGGAGACGTGAGACCTCACATCGGGCGAGGCGATGTACTCGAAATAGCCGAGCCCGGCGACCGCGAGGATCACCGCGATCACCATGATGCGCCCCCGCCAGCGAGTGCCGATCACGAGGAACGCGGCGAGCGCGACCCCCAAGCCCACGAGACCGCCCCTGGAGCCCGTCAGGAAGATTCCGGCTGCGCACAGGGCCGTGCCGCCGAGCGCCGCGAGCCGCCCGAGGGGATTGCCCCTGAGAGCGCCGGCCAGCCCCAGGCTCAGCGCGAGCGCCGCGACGAGGATGGACGCGAGCTCGTTCGGGTTGTCGATGGAGCTGGTGAGACGCTCGAGGTGGCCTGGCTGCGAAGACACGAACAGCAGGCCGTACACGGCGTCGAGGCAGGCGCCGGCGATAAACGCGGCGATCACCCAGATCGCCTGCTGGGGGGTTCTGACCGCGCTGTAGACGATCAGGAAGAGAACCGCGTTCAGGCTCAGGCGCGACAGCGCGTAGAGGGTGCTCCCGGAATCCGTCGTCCAGACCAGGCTCAATGCGACCCAAACCACGAAGAGAACCAGGACATAAGTCAGCCCGGGGTGGTCTGCGGTGAACTCACGCCTCGCCTCCCGCTTCGTTGCCACGTGGGCGATCCACGACGCCGCGAGCAGGAACCCGATGATCTTCGAGA
>VAYL01000096.1:0-486 GCA_005884305.1 Actinomycetota bacterium | reverse complement strand
TGCGAGAATGGTGAACGCCGCCAGCCCGATTGCCAGGTCGGCGAGGACGATCAGCACGAACAGGAGCCCGAGCGCAGCCGCGATCGCCAGTGGCGGGTCGATGCCCGCGAGGACCCCCACCGCTACCGCTGAGCCGGCCAGTGCGACCGGAGGTACGACTCTGTCCAGTGACAGCGCGCGCACGGCGGCATTCTCGCACCAGGTGGTGCCGCGCGGCAAGCAGGCCAACGGATAGTCTCGCCCGCCCGATGGGACCAGCAACGAGCGAAGCGTCAGTCTCCGCCGAGCAACTCGTCGGCGACTGGGACGCATTGCGGGAGCTGGAGGATGAATGGCGCTCGGTCGCGCAAGCGCGCGGAAACGCGTTTCTGACCCCAGAGTGGCTGTATGCGTGGCGCCGCCACTACGGCGATAAGGCAGAACCGGCGGTGGTGGAGGCACGCGACCGGCACCGGGGTTCGATCGGGTGGATGCCCATGACGCTGA
>VAYL01000010.1:7771-9377 GCA_005884305.1 Actinomycetota bacterium | reverse complement strand
GGCCCCGGTCTCCACGAGGGCCCCGCCGATCTGCCCGATCAGGCCGTCGCCGCTCATGACGACTACGACCTCACCGTCCGCTGCCGCCCCGCGCGCCTCCCCGATCCCGTGTTCGAGGCTCGTCGTCATCACCAGGCGGTGCCGGAGGCCGTGATCGCGAAGCGCCCCCTCGAGTCGGGGCAGAAGCTCGCGCGCACGCCCCCCGCCCGCGGACGGGTTGACGAGGACGAGATGCGAGCGCTCGCCATTCAGCGGTGGCTCCTTCCGCGGCAGTGCGGCTCAGCCGGCGAAAACCAAGTCAGGCAAGGAAGCAGTAAGCGTGGCGTGCCTGAATGGCACGCAAGCGAGCGATGACGCCGCCTGACGCCGGTTTGCAAGCGGCTGAGATGTGCTGTCGTGGGAGGAGTCACCGCTCTAGCGTGGGGAATCTAGACGGGCGTCAGGCGCTACGAGAGCGGCTTGCGGCCGATCCAGAACGTGCCATCGCCGGCCTCGCCGGTGGACAAGGGGTCGATCCCGTGCTTCGCGAACGTCCAATCGAGCGTCCTGTTGGGCGTATAGAAGGGCGTCGCCGCCCCCCAGCTGGAGGCGACGATCGCGTGTCCGCCCGGCCGCAGTACGCGGGCCACCTCAGCGGCGAACGGGGGCATGTTCAGGTGGGCCACGAGGTCGAACGAATCGTCCTCATACGGCAGGTCGGCCGCATCCGCGACCCGGAATGCCACCCGGCCCTCGGGATCCAGCCCGACCTTCGCCTTGGCGGCACCGACCATCTCCTCGGAGACGTCGACGCCCCGCACGCTCGCCTGCGGGAACTCCCGCGCCAGGAGCAACGCCCCGGCGCCGGTGCCCGTCCCTACTTCCAGGGCCCGCTCGGGCGCGGGCTTCACATGAAGGAGCGCCGCGCCGAGGGGGGCGAGGTGCTCCGCCGATCCCGCGCTCGTCCGCTGGTCCCAGCCCGGCGCGGCCCGGTCGAAGAAGCGCGTCATCGGACCGCGGACGAGCGGCCAGGCCCACGGTGCCCGCACTACCACTCGGTTGAGCATCCGGCCCACGCGGCGAACGCGCGCGGGCGTGGGGCGGGGCTCACCGCCGAGTCGCTTGCCTGATTCCGGTTCGATGTCCCCATGTTGCCAGTACGGCGACCGGACNNNNCGACCGGACGCCTCGGACCACTAGGCTGCGGCGCCGATGCACCGCAATGCGCTTCCCCTCGTGGCTCTCGCCGTAAGCGCCGTGGCTCTCGCCGCGTGCGGCGGTGGAGCAGAGTCCACGGCCGGCGCCGGCTTGCCCCCGGGGTGCCAGCAGGTCTCCAAGCCGCCGCCGGAGCACCGGCAGCTGAAACGTCCACCCCAGACGGTCCAGCCGGGCGAGCGGTTGACGGCCACCGTCGAGACGAGCTGCGGCCGCTTCGACATCCGGCTGGACACCACCGCCTCCCCGAAGACGGTGAACTCGTTCGTCTACCTCGCCAAGAAGGGCTTCTATGACGACACGATCTTCCACCGCATCGTCCCCGGCTTCGTCGTTCAGGGCGGTGATCCCTTGCAGAACGGGCAGGGCGGCCCCGGCTACACGATCACTGAGAAGCCGCCGCCCAACACCA
>VAYL01000010.1:0-7503 GCA_005884305.1 Actinomycetota bacterium | reverse complement strand
GAAGGCCGCCGCTACCGGCTGGCGGACTGTCGCGGCTCCTGGGTCGTTCTCGCCTTCTACCCCGGGGATTTCACGCCGGTGTGCACGCGGCAGTTCTGCTCCTACCGCGATGCCGCGGATCGGCTCGACCAGCTGGACGCGACGGTGTGGGGAATCTCGCCGCAATCGCTCGAGTCACATGAGCGGTTCCAGGACCAATACGGCTTGACCGTCCCGCTGCTCGCTGACCCGGAGCGAGCCGTGATTCGCGCGTACGGCGTGCTCGGGCCCGGCGGCCTCGTACGAAGGTCCATCTTCATGGTCGATCCGCACGGAACG
Source organism: Actinomycetota bacterium (assembly GCA_005884305.1). GTDB lineage: Bacteria > Actinomycetota > Thermoleophilia > Solirubrobacterales > 70-9 > AC-56. The sequence goes on along the minus strand of VAYL01000010.1, from coordinate 7,185 downwards.
GTCCGTTACCGGCATGTCGCGCTTTTGGGACTTCACTATCGCGACGTCGACGCGCTGCGCTCCGCGCTCGAGGGCGTGCGCGTCCAGGCGCCAGCCTAGGCGGTGGCCTCACCGGAACCGGGTCCGTTCGCTGTCCGGGGGCCGTCGGGCGCGCTCGCGGGTGAGGCGATCGGAGACGGTCCGCCGATCGTCCTCCTCCACGGCATCACCGCGACCCGCCGTTACGTCGTCCACGGATCCAAGGCGCTGGCGCGCGCCGGGTACCGGCAGGTCACCTACGACGCTCGAGCTCACGGGAGCTCCGATCCCGCGCCAGCGGGAGGGAGCTACGGCTATGCGGAGCTGGTGGCGGATCTCGAGGCGATCGTGGAGGCCCAGGTTGGCGAGGGAAAGTTCGTGCTCGGAGGCCACTCGATGGGCGCACACGCAGCTGTCGCGTACGCGCTCGAGCACGCGGACCGGGTCGCGGGCCTCGTCGTGATCGGTCCTGTCTATATGGGATTCATCGATGCCGAGGCCCTCGAATCCTGGGATCGCCTGGCCGATGGGCTGGAGCGAAGCGGCGTCGAGGGATTCATGGAGGCCTTCGACCGGAACCTCGATCCGGCGTGGCGGGACGTGGTGCTTCGCTTCACGCGCGAGCGAATGAACCAGCATCAGCACCCGGAGGCCCTGGCGCAGGCATTAAGAGAGGTGCCGCGGTCCGCGCCCTTCGAGGCCATGTCCGACCTGGAACTCCTGGACGTGCCCGCGTTGGTGGTCGCGAGCCACGACGTCGCGGACCCGGGACACCCGTACGCGGTCGCCGCCGCCTACGCGGAGGCGCTGCCGAACGCCCGGCTGGTGAGCGAGGAGGAGAGCGCCTCCCCACTCGCGTGGCAGGGCGGGCGGCTTGGCCGGACGATCGACGAGTTCGCTCGATCGGACGCCGTGCGCTCCCGGGTGCAGAGCTGAGGCCTGGACGGCGATCGCCGCCCCCTATGCTTGCGTCGATGATCGACGACGGGCTTTCGGTTCACTACTCCGAGATCAAGCGAGGCACGCCGGTCTACGGCGCCGACGAGGTGGAAATCGGGACGGTGGACCGCGTTCTCGACAACTACCGCGAGGCGATCCTGGACGGCTTCGTGATCCGTATCCCAGGCCTCGGCCTGCGTTTCGTCGACGCTCCCGAGGTCGCGCGAACGGCTGAGCGCGCCGTGACCTTGACGATCACCAATGACGAGGCGCAGGAGCTCCCGCCGCCCGCGAGCGGGGTCACGACGCTCCGCCCGAACCTCAGCGCCGGCCGCCTGGGCCGCCTGTTCGGAAAACGCGGTAACTAGGGCGGCGACCCGGTCAGGATCCACTCGCCGCCTGACCCTCGCTGGAGCAGGCCGCGGTCGGTGAGGCCGCGCAGCGCGAGAGTCACCGTCGGTCGCCGTGCCCCGACGAGATCGGCGAGTGTCTGGTGCGAGAGGCGGTACGGGAGCATGGCGCCGCCCTGGGCCTTGCGGCCCCAGAGCTCGGTCAGCTGCCACAGGAGGAGCAGCAGGCGCTCCTCAACGCCAACGGTATTCGCGATCGCCGCGCTTACGGCGATTCGCCGCGAGCGGCGCAGCGCCCGCTCCGTGAGGGCCTCCAAGAGCTCGGGGAACTGGCGGATCTGCGATAGGAAATTTTCATCCAGCGCCGCGATCCAGGTGGGCTCGATCACGGTCCAGGCGATGTTTGAGAACGATGGGCTGTCCTCCTGCCATGGGCTGAACAGGTCCCCCCGCCCGAGCAGCTCGAGACTTCGACCACGCTCGGGAACGACCACGCGCCGTCCGAGCAGGCCGTCCAGCACCAGATAGCCAAGGCGCGTATCCGCCGGAGCGCTCGACGGCTGCCACGGACCGCGCTGGAGCTTCAGCGCGGAGGCCCAAAGTCTGTCGAGTGGACGGCCACCCTCCGCCGAACGCACAAGGCGTGCGAACTCGGTGTCACGCTCAAGTAGATCGACGCGCTCACCGTTGACTGTTCTTCGGCTCTGCGTCGTTGCCTCCACCCGATGCACCTACCCTGGTTGTACGGTAGAAAACAAGGTGANNNNGCACGCGGCGGCCGTGGCCACAACCGACGAGACATCCACCACCCGGAGCCTCAATCGCGACATCTCGCGCGCGCTTGTAGCGCTGTTCAAGGACGCGACTGGGCGGGGTCCGGGGCGCGCCCGGACCTACATCGAGGACGGTCTGGTCGTGACGGTCCTCAATGACACCATGACAAAGGCGGAGCGCACGCTGAAGGACGAGAATCTCGAGGACCACGTCCGCTCCCTCCGCCGGATCTTCCAGGGCACGTTTCGCGACGAGGCGATCGCCGTGGTCGAACGCCTCACCGGGCGCAAGGTCCTGGCGTTCCTGAGCGACCACGCAGTCGATCCTGACTATGCAATCGAGGCGTTCATCTTGGAGCCCGGGCTTGAGAACGGGCCCGGTGGGTAGGCACCCATAAGGCCGAGAAACCTGTCGTTTTGCTTACGGGAACGCGGGTAGCAGTTCGCTAACATCGACCCAGGTCACGTGACTGACACGGCCGCGTGATCCGTAAGTAGTCGGCCAAGCCGCGAGGGGCCCACCGCCGCGGGGCGTGCGCCCAAATCGCGCGGCCCGCCGCCCGTTCGGAGTGCTCAGCCAACTGAGGAGGATGGGCAGCGTTGTCTGTGAGCTCACGCTCGAAGTCGACCACAACCACCCCGCGCGCCACGCGGAATGGGCGGATCCCATCCAAGATGGTGAATCCCGCAAGCGCGGAGGCGATTCGTATGAACGGACATCTGGCCGACGAGAACGAGCTTCTGCGCCGCTATGCGGAGACGCACGATCCGCGCCTGAAAGAGGAGCTGGTGAAGCGGTTCCTGCCGCTCGCGCGCTCCCTGGCGCTCCGCTACCGAGGTGCCTCCGAGCAGCTCGAGGACCTGATCCAGGTCGCGAGCCTAGGGCTCGTGAAGGCCCTCGACGGGTTCGATCTGGAGCGCGGACGCTCGTTCATCGCCTATGCGGCCCCGACGATCCTCGGCGAGCTTCGCCGTCACTTCCGTGATCGCGTCTGGGAGCTTCGGCTCCCTCGCGGCCTCCAGGAACGGACGATGGCCGTGCAGGAGGCGGCCCAGAAGCTCGCGGAGGAGCACGGCAAGACTCCAACGGTCGCCCAGATCGCCGAGCGGCTGGAGCTCACCGTGGAGGAGGTCTCCGAGGCACTCCAGGCGGAGGAGGCGCGCCGGACGCTTTCGCTCGACGTGCCGCGCAGCAGGGAGGACGCGGAGTCCGTTCCCATGGTGGAGACCGTCGGCGAGACCGAGACCGGATACGACAGGGTCGAGGCCCAGATCGCGGCGGAGGGTGCACCGCTGACCGATCGCGAGCGCACGGTCCTTCGGCTTCGGTTCGAAGAGGACCTCAACCAGTACGAGATCGGGAGGCGCCTGGGCGTCTCACAGATGCAGGTCTCGCGGATCATGCGGAAGGCCCTGCGCAAGCTGCTCGACGCGGTGCAGGCCGAGGGAGCGGAAGAGACTCCCTCCAGCTGACGCCGCCGTTTCGCTCGCGCGGCGTAGGGGTAGGAACGCTTCGAGGAGGTGATTCGATGAGCCTCATCGACAAGCTGACCGGTCGCGCGAAGCAGGCAGCCGGCGATATCACCGGCGATCGCTCGCTCCGTCGCGAAGGTCGCAGGGAAGAAACCAAGGGCGAAAAGAAAGAAGAGCTAGACCGAGCCGAAGAGCGGGTCGAGGACAAGGCCCAGCAGGTCGGCGATCTCGCACGCAAGACCTGAGACGCTCGGATGTGCGCCCGGCAAGGCGGCCGGGCGCACCTATTTCTGTAACGCCTCGCAGGGTGATTTCGGCACAGATTCGGGTATGACCGGCACGTGACCGCGCCACTGAGCCGTCCGCGGGGCCGAATTTGAAGCAGTGGGGGCGGGCGGCGCTCGTCGTCGCGGCGCCGCTCCTGCTGGGAGGCTGCGGCAAGCAGTCGCCGCTTTCCCCAAAGAGCCCGAGCTCGCACGACATCGCGGTTCTGTGGTGGTGGATGCTGGGGGTCGCGGCGATCGTCTTCTTCGGGGCCGTCGCGCTGCTCGTCATCGGCTGGGTGCGACGGGACCGGCCGGGGCTTCCGTTCTTCGGCGAACGCGAGAGCGTGAACGTGGGCCTCGTGATCACGTTCGGGATGGTCATCCCGGTGGTCGTCCTCGTGGCGCTGTTCGGAATCTCCGACCTGTGGCTCGTCACCAAGACCGGGGCGCCTGCCAAGGGCTCGACCGCGATGACCATTCGGGTGATCGGTCACCAGTGGTTCTGGGAGGTGCGCTATCCGGGGACGAGCGCCGTCACGGCCAACGAGATCCACGTCCCGGCGCGGACGCGGGTCCAGGTGGTCGCCACGACGGCCGACGTCATCCACTCGTTCTGGGTGCCGCAGCTCAACCGCAAGATCGACACGATCCCCGGGCGCACGAATCGGGTGCTTCTCTACGCGGACGAGCCCGGGGTCTACAGAGGTCAGTGCGCCGAGTTCTGCGGGTTGCAGCACGCCCACATGGCGATGAAGGTCTTCGCCCAGCCGCGCAAGGAGTTCCAGACCTGGTTGAAGGGCCAGGAGAAGCCCGCCGACACGCCGGCCACGGCCGAGCAGCGCGAGGGAAGGCAGCTCTTCCTTCAGAACTCGTGCGCCGGATGCCACACGATTCGCGGGACGTCGGCCCAGGGCGATCTGGGGCCTGACCTGACCCACGTCGGGAGTCGCACCACGCTCGGAGCGTTGATTCTCCCGAACGACCCCCGAGCGCTGGAGCGGTGGATCCATGACCCGCAGAGCATCAAGCCCGGGGCGAAGATGCCGGCGCTCGACTTGAGCAACGCCGACTTCAAGGCCATCGGCTCCTACCTGGATCACCTCCGCTAGCCGTGGCCGTCGCCCTCCCGAAAGCCGCCGAGCCCCGCGTCGATCGACTCGAGCGCATTTGGAAGGAGCGCCCCGGGGTCATGGGGTGGCTGACCACCGTCGACCACAAGCGGATCGGAATCATGTTCCTCTTCACCTCGCTTGCCTTCTTCGCGGCCGGCGGGGTGGAGGCGCTGCTGATCCGCAGCCAGCTGCTCCAGCCGAACGGCACCGTGCTCGGCCCGAACGGGTTCAACGAGGCCATGACCATGCATGGCGTGACGATGATCTTCCTGTTCGTCGTGCCGATCTCGATCGGCGCGTTCGGCAACTACCTCGTGCCGCTGATGATCGGGGCGCGCGACATGGCGTTCCCACGCCTGAACGCCTTCTCGTTCTGGGTCTTTCTGGCGGCGGGGATATTCATGTACGTGGGTGTGTTCTCCGGCAACGCGCCCACCGCGGGGTGGTTCGACTACGTCCCGCTCGCGGAGAAGACGTACAGCCCCGGCTCCGGCATCGACTTCTACGCGCTTGGCCTGATCTTCGCCGGGATCTCATCGACGGCGACCGCCGTGAACCTCATCGTCACGATCTTCAAGCTGCGCGCGCCCGGCATGTCGATCAACCGCATGCCGCTGTTCTGCTTCGCGTTTCTGGCCGTCGCCTTCGCGCTCGTATTCGCGCTCCCGGCCCTCACCTGCGCGCTCCTGCTGCTCGAATTCGACCGCCTGCTCGGGTTCCACTTCTACGACGTCTCGGCCGGTGGCGACACGATCCTGTGGCAGAACCTCTTCTGGATCTTCGGGCACCCCGAGGTCTACATCATCATCCTGCCGGCGTTCGGGATCGCCACATCGATCATCCCGACGTTCGTGCGCCGCCGGATGGTGGCGTTTCCGCTGGTCGCGCTCGCCGAGCTCCTCGTCGCGTTCATCGGCTTCGGGGTGTGGGCGCACCACATGTTCGCCGTTGGCTTATCGCAGGTCACGACGATCTACTTCGCGGCGGCGAGCCTGATCATCGTCATTCCAAGCGGGATTCAGTTATTCGCCTGGATAACGACGATCGTGACCGGCACGCCCCGGTTCAAGACACCGCTGCTCTGGATCGTCGGTTTCATCGTGTTGTTCATCATCGGCGGCCTGTCGGGCGTGATGTTCGCGGCGATCCCGTTCGACCAGCAGCTGACCGACACCTACTTCGTGGTGGCGCACTTCCACTACGTGATCTTCGGCGCCGCCGTGTTCCCGATCCTCGGTGGCCTCTACTACTGGTTCCCGAAGGTCACGGGCCGCATGTACCACGAGCGCTGGGGGCAGGCGAGCTTCTGGGTGAGCTTCGCGGGCATGAACCTGACGTTCTTTCCCATGCACATCGTGGGCCTGCTCGGCATGCCGCGCCGCCAATACACCTATCCCGGCGACCTGGGGTGGACCGGGTACAACGTCGTCGAGTCGATCGGCGCCTACCTGCTCGCGGCCGGGCTGTTGATGGTGGTCGCCAATCTCGTCGTCAGCCTGTTCCGCGGCGAGCGGGCGGGCCCCGATCCGTTCGGGGGCGCGACGCTCGAATGGGCGACATCGTCGCCGCCCCCCGCCTACAACTACGCCGTGATCCCCAAGGTCTCGAGCCCCTATCCGATGTGGGACGCCGGCGACCGAGACGAGGACGTCGCGAACCTCGCGGGCGGGAGGATGGTGCTGGAGCAGGGCCATGAGACCCCGGCCAGCACAGCGGTCGACGCGGAGTGGGACGAGATCCTGGACATGCCGTCATCGTCGCCGTGGCCCCTGGTGCTCGCGGTCGCGATCAGCGGGATCTTTGCCTTCGTGCTGCTCGAGCAATGGATCGCCGCGGCGGTCTTCGTCGTCGCGACGCTCGTCGTGCTCGCCGCCTGGCATGGAAAGGAGCCCGCCGAGGCATGAGCGACGTCACGCGCAGCATGGAGGCGACCTCCACCGGCGACGCCGCGCGAGTCGCGCGCGAGCGCCGGACGGCTCCCAGCGGCTGGTGGGGGATGGTGCTGATGATCTCGACGGAGTTCACGCTCTTCGCGTCGCTGATCGCCTCCTACTTCTACCTGCGATTCCAGAACGGCCAGTGGCCCCCGGCTGGAATCGACGCCCCGTCGGTCACGCTGCCGCTCGTCCTCACCGGCGTGCTTGTCCTGACGACAATCCCGATGTTCGGCGCGGTCGCCGCCACCCGCGCGGGGCGCCGCGGGCGCGCCTGGGCGCTGGTTGCGCTCGCGCTAGTGGTCCAGGGTGTCTACCTG
>VAYL01000009.1:5837-6696 GCA_005884305.1 Actinomycetota bacterium | reverse complement strand
TCAGCCTCGACCATACGCGATCCGCGCGAGCAACTGCATGCCGCCGCATCTACCTGCCGCTCGGGCGTAGACGGCGGATGCTCGGGTCCTCATAGCTGACAAGTTGGATGTTCTCCTCGTCGAGAACCTCGCGAACGAGTGGGTCGCACAGCACCCGTACCTCCTGCTCACGCTCCGGCCCGTAGGCCTGGCCGGTCGCAGCAAACCCTGGGTGGCAGCCCAGCTCGCTAGCGCCGGCCGGCAGGTTTCGCAAGATCCGCAGAAGGCGGTGGAGAGTGATGCCCGCCGGGTACGCCTCCCCCTTCGCAGTCTGTCCGTAGAAGTCGCCGCAATAACGGACGCCTGAACAACCGCGCAATGGGACGTCGAGCTCACGTGCCATGCGACGTGCGATTGCGGCGACCGGCTGCTCGTGGTGGAGGTGCTGGTGCGAGTCGAGGTGAGTCGGGTCGCAGCCGGCCAGAGTCCGGAACGCCTCGAGCTGCGAGCGAAGTTCTGCCTCCACGGCGTCCGGATTGTCGGTTGAGGCCCGCTCGTACAGGAGCCTCCACTCGCCGTTGCGAACCTCCCACTCGGCGAGGTCGAGATGGAGTCCGAGGCCGAGCTTGCCGTGCTCACGCGCGTAGGCGGCGGCGTCACGAGCCGCCTGCCAGCGGACCATGATGCTGGCACTGGTGACGATCCCTCGTTCGTGGGCCTGCACGATGCCGCCGTTGATCGACTCGCTGCGGCCGAAGTCGTCCGCGTTGACGATCAGCAGCCGCCCGCTCACACCCGGAGGCTATCGGCGGCTTCCAGCCCCTCCTGCAACCAGTCGTGGCGGTGCTCTCGTGGCGGGCGCCAGCCACGGAGCTCCGGC
>VAYL01000009.1:5155-5832 GCA_005884305.1 Actinomycetota bacterium | reverse complement strand
AACAGCCGGCAGGCGCGCATTCCGTTTGCGTAGCTCAGGTCGTCAAGCGTAAGCCGATGACCTGCCGGAAGCGTCTCCCGGTAGGCCTCGTCGAGGCAGGGGGATCGCCCTCTTCCCCACCGTCCTACCGACAGCGCCGCCACGTCCACAAGCGCCGGGCCCACGCCCGCGAGCTCCCAGTCGATCGCCGCGACCCGAGCACCGTCGGAGCTCTTTCGTAACAGCACGTTAGAGGCGAAAAGTTCGTTGTGCAGGAATGAGCGCGGCAGGGTCAGCAGCAGCGCGATCGCGTCCTCGTATGCGCTAAAGAGCCGCTCGAGTGCGCGCCGGCGGCGGCGTGGCCACTGGGAATGAGCAACCCCTTCACGACCACGCTCGAGCCACTCCACCAGGTGCGCCTCGTCGCAATCAACGAGCGGCAGGCCACTGCGCGCCGCGACATCGACGCGGAGCTGGTTTCGCGCCAGCCATCGCGCTACCTCTTCCCAGACGCCGGCATCTCCGCTCTGCCACAGGACCGGGCCGTGGATCCGCTCCACGAAGAGCAGGCTTCCGGCCTCTTCCGCGGAGATCCATCCATGAAGGCGTGGCGGCCCCGGCTCACCATCCGGCAGCACACGCTCGTAGACGAGCGGCTCACGGACGGGATCGAACAGCCACCACGGCTTGGCCAGCCG
>VAYL01000009.1:0-5123 GCA_005884305.1 Actinomycetota bacterium | reverse complement strand
GATGGCGGATCTCGACCGCCTCGAGAGGGAAGCTGGTCCGGTAGCTGAACGGCTGCCGGTTCACCACGGCGGGTGCAGCGACGCCGTTGTGCGCCGCTATGCGTGCCAGGGCGTCCTCGACCGCTGCGCTCATAGACAGCGTTCCAGGAGTTGCGCCAGGACCTTGCGCGAGTCGAACCGCTCCTCGGCAAGGGCCCGCGCCGCCGCGCTGTGGCTGGCCCAATCCGATTCGATCTGGGCCACGCCGGCGGCAGCGCCCGCGACGTCCTCGAACGTGAGCAGCCCGGCGCCGGTTTCGACCTCGAGCGAGAATCCCGTATCCCAGCAGAGTGCCGGTCTGCCGGCTGCCAGGTAGCACGCCGTCCGGTCGCTGAACCATCCGGAGCGCGATGCGACGTAGCCGAGCTTCGGAACCCCGAGCTCGGCCTTCGACGAGCGGATGAAATTCGCGTAGCGTGCCGGCGTGCCGGCGACATCGACCGAATCGACAAGGTGCCACCCGTGCTCGCGCAACGCTCGTAGGTCACGCTCCTCGTCGCGATGGATCGCCAGCGCCGGCTCGAACGTCGCTGCCGTGAGCCGCGGCAGGTCGAAGAGCCGCCGGAAGGAATGAGCGCGCTGGCCGTATTCGACGCCTCGATGCTCGATCGAGCCGTAGCTGCGCCAGTTGCCGATAGTGGTGAAGGCGTTGCGGGTCGGCTCGCCGGCCCCTGGCCAATGCTCCAACACCACTGGGGGCAGCGAGTGAGTCCACTGGAGCCCGCAGGTCGGGACGTGGCAGCCAGGCTTCCCCACTCGCAGCCCGACCGTTACGTGCACGTCGTGGCGCTCGAGACCGAGATCGTGTCCGGCCAAGGACCAGACCTGGTTGAAGCCAGGATCCAGGTCGACGAATACGCGCTTCGGCACCGCGGCCATCAGACGCTCATCGCGAAGCAGGCCGGAGAGGTTCAGGAGCAGGTCGGCGTGCTGTGCGAGCTCAACGAGCTGCGAATACGGGATTCCGACCGTCTCGTCTGAATCGGCGACCAGCAGGGCCGAGCGCTCGTCCCTCCCGACGAATGGCAGCGAGGAAAAGTAGCGGGCGTTCTCGGATTCCGCGAGCGTCGCGCCCGCTGGTCGCAGCGCCTCCCGCCGAACAGGCTCGACGAAGACGACGTCGTGCCCCATCCGGCGTAGCCCCTCGACGTACTGAAGCACGGCCCAGCTCGCTCCCCCTTGAAACGGGTCGCCGGCAACCATCCCGGCGACGATTACCCGCAGGCGGTCGACAGCGGAGGAAGCCGCGGGCCTCACGACCGCGACGAGGCCACCTCGACCACACGGCCGAGCACGGCCTGGGAATCGAGACGCTGTTCCGCTACGGCCCTTGCACCAGTCGAGTGCTCGTCGTAGGCGGCTGCGATCTCGTGTACTCCGCCTATCGCCTGCTCCAGGGTCGTGAACCGCACGACACCTGCTCCATCCACCAGCTCCCGGTCGAAGCCCGTGTCCTGAACCAGCGCCGGCTTTCCCGAAGCGAGGTAGGCGGCCGTGCGGTCGCTGAACCAGCCGGTGGACGCCGTCACGTACATCCCTTGCGCGACCGAGAACTCTGCGTCCGACGACTGAACGTATTCGCGGTAGCCGAGCGGATCGCTTGCTACGCGTGCCGGATCCACCACCCGCCATCCGGTTGCCAGCAGCCGGTCGAGGTCTCGCTCATCGGCCGGGTCGATCGCGAGAGCAACCTCGAAAATGCCCTCGCAGCGCTTCGGAAGGTCGATGAACTTTCGGAACTGATGCAGCTTCAGGTCAAGTCGCATCCCGGCGTGCTCCATGGGCCCGTGAGTGGCTCTCCATGTCGCGACCGTCGTGAACCGAATCACGCCGCGCCCTCCGCGGCGCGGCAACCACTCCGAGAGCAGGACCGGGGGGCGAATCGCAACCCAGTCATAGCCAAGCGTGGGGATCGGGCAGCCCGGCTCACCGATCCTCTCGCCCACGGTGAGGTGCACCTCGTGGCGGTCCAGACCGAGATCGGCGACTCCCTGTGCTGCCCAGAGCTGCGTGAAACCCGGATCGAGATCCACGTAGACGCGGCGGCGCGGAGCGTCGAGCAGCCGTCGATCCTGCATGTGGCCGCTGAGGTTGAACAGGAGGTCCGCATCTCTCGCCCGCGCTAGGACGTCGTCGTAGCTGAGTCCGCTGGTCTCCTTCGTCGTCTGGTCAACCAAGCATGCGTCACCCGCAATTCCGAACTGTGTCACCACCTGCTCGAAGAACCCTCGGTTGACCGACGCCTCGAACCCACAGAGCTCCCCACGTGGGTCCACGCAAGCAGCCGGGGATATCTCCTCCACGAACGTGACGTCGAGTCCAAGCCGCTTCAGGGCCAAGACCCAGGTGAGCCGCACCCATGCCTCCCCGCCGTTCAGCGGCTTGTTCGCCAGCGCGCCGCTGACGACGGCAGACTTCATCGCTCACCGCACCTCGAGCTCTTCGAGCAGCCTCGCGAGCACCGTGCGAGCATCGAAATGCCGCTCCGCCACCGCGCGGGCCGCGCGCTCGTGCGTGACCGGGTCCCGTTCGAGCTCGGCAACGGCCCTCGCCGCCTCATCCAGATCGGTGAACGTCAGCAGCCCCTCCTGCGAGGACAGATCGCCGCTGAGTCCGGTGTCCTGCGCCAGGACCGGCTTGCCGCTCGCGAGATAGCAGACGCTGCGGTCGCTGAACCAGCCACTGTGGGTCTTCACGTACATGTTCTTGGCGACCATGAACTCAGCCGCCGATGCCTGGATGTAGGCACGATATGAGTCGGGGTCACCTGCGACGGCACGGGGCTCGACGAGCTTCCAGGAGTTTCGCTCCAGGAGCTCGATGTCGTTGCGGTCCGCGGGCGCGATATCGAGCGCCACTTCGAAGGACGCCCCGGTTATCGGCGGAAGCTCCGCGAAGCGCCTGAATTCGTGCGCCCGAAGGCCATAGCGATCGCCGTGGTACTCAACGGGATCGTACGGACCTCGCCACGCGCCGATGCTGGTGAATCTCGACCCCCCCGGCGCACGCGGCCAGTGCTCGAGGACCACGGGGGGACGCGTCGTGATCCACGGCAGCCCGCACGTGGGGATGCGACACCCCGCAGCCCCGATGTTCTGCGCGAACGTCACGAAGTCGTCGTGCCCGGCGAGGATGTCCGCCTGCCCAAGCTCGCGCCACATCTGTGGAAACCCGGGATCGATGTCCAGGAAGACCCGTCGCGATGCAGCCGCCAACATCTGCTCGTCCGCGAGGAATCCGGTTACGTTCAGCAGGAGGGCGGCATCGCGTACGCGCTGGAGCGCCTCCGATCTGTCGATGCCGACGCTTCGCCGGTCGTCGAGCAGCAGGATGTAGGAGTCCTCAAAGCCGAATTCGCCCATCAGCCGCCGCAGCCATTCGATTCCTCTGTCTCGGGCAGGGCGCGACGGCCGGCCGTCTGCACCCAGCGCCATCTCCGCCGTGAGACAGTCGATGAAGAGAGGCTGATAGCCAAGGAGGCGAAGGCCGAGGAGGTACTGCAGGAACACCCAGGCGTGGCCTCCATTACCCGGCCGCTGGGCTACAGATCCGGCGACGGCGATCAAGCGCATGGATGTGGGAACGCGGCCTTGCCTTCTCGTCTCTCGCGCGAACCGCAGGGAGTGGCCGAACTGCGTGCTTCAACTACCATAAATCGTCATTCTCCGGCTTACATGCAGCTGACGTTTTCCAACTCGAGGGGCCGCAGAACAAGGGGGACCGCGTGAGACTCTTCCCGCTGCGGCGGCCGCGGCTGCCAGCGGACCCGGTGGACGCGCCGCCAAACGAGGATCCCGCCCCCGACGAGGTACAGCTCGGAACCGGGCTTCCCAATCCGGACTGGATCCCCGATCAGGTCACCACGAACGCCCTTCAGCTCTGGCGGGTGTTCCCGAGGATTCTGCCGTATGTGCGTCCGTACCGTTGGCTGGTCGGGGCGTCACTCGTCTCGTCCTTAGTCGCCGCGGGATTGGTGCTGGCGGAACCGTGGCCGCTCGCCCTGGTGCTCGACAGTGTCCTGGGAAGCCACGCGCCGCCGGGCGCCGTGAGCCGGCTCCTCGGCGGGAGCCCCGGGACCTACGGCCTGCTGGCTTTCGCAATCGTCGCGGGGCTTCTGATCTTGGTCGCGGCCAACGCGTTCAACCTGCTCCGCGACTGGTTGAACGCAAAGGCAGATCAATACATGGTCTTGGACTTCAAGGCGCAGCTGTTCGAACACGTCCAGTACCTCTCGATGGGTTTTCACGACGAGCGGTCGAGCGGGCAGCTGATGTCTCGGATCATCTGGCAGACGCCCTCGCTGGGCTCGATCGTGAATTCCTTTCCCCCCCTGCTGGAATCGGCGTTGACGTTGATCGGCATGGTCGTGATCGCGGCCTTCATCGATTGGCAGCTCGCGCTCGCGTCGCTCGCGATCGTCCCGTTGTTGCTGTGGACGTTCAGCCTCTATGGCCGACGGATCGTCCCCAGGGTGGGGTTGGTCCAGCGCCTGGAGTGGCAGTCGCTTTCGATCGTGCACGAGGCCCTGCCGATGCTGCGGGTGATCCGTTCCTTCGGCCGGGAGCGCTACGAGCACCGCAAGTTCGTGCGGCAGGGTCGGACCGCGGCGGAGCAGCAGGTGAAACTCATCGTGAGGGAGAACCTGTACACGCTCGGCGTCCAGACCATCACGGGCATCGGGACGGCCGCCGTGCTGGGATTGGGAGCCTGGCACGTGATCGAGGGCAAGATCACGGTGGGGGAGCTCGTGGCGTTGCTGGCGTACATCGGATCGGCCTATCAACCGATCCAGCAGCTGGGATCCACCTTCGGGACCCTGAACAATAACCTCGTCCAATTCGTCGCCTCCCTGCAGCTCCTCGACGCCGAGCCCGAGGTCAGGGAGCCGCCGGACGCGGTGGAGCTGGAACGGGGCCGCGGGCAGGTGAAGGTCGAGGGGCTGAGCTTCTCCTACCGGAATCGCCGCCGCACGATCCAGAACGTCTCCCTCGAGGCTCAGCCGGGCGAGCGGCTCGCGATCGTGGGTCCGACCGGCGCCGGCAAGACGACCCTGATCAGCCTGCTGATCCGCTTCTATGAGCCCG
>VAYL01000008.1 GCA_005884305.1 Actinomycetota bacterium | reverse complement strand
CGAGCAGCTCGTCGACGGGATCGCGAGGGTGACCTTGGAGTTGAAGTTGGTGCACCCGTTGAACGACAGGTACGACTGGTCCGGCGAGGGCACGACTCCCGTCCGCACCGAGTTGACGAGGATCACGTGCGGCAGCGAGGACGGCCAATTGTTGTGCTGGGCGGCCTCGTCGGCGGCGGAGGCGATCACGGTGACGCCGTGCCGGTACGCGTAGTCAACGGCCTGGCGCGCGAGCGTCGAGTTGTTGAGGGTCCCGAGCGCCTCCTGCACGACGTCGATGTGGTTGTCGGTGGCGTAGAGGGTCGCCTGCGCGAAGCGGTTGACGTCGGCGATGAAGCTGTCGCCCACTCGCAGCGGTTCGACCATGCAGTTAGGACAGGCGCCCGCCTGGCCGGCGTTGTCGGCCTCGGAGCTCGAGTCCTCGGCCTCGCCCGTCCCATGACCGTACGCGACGTCGTCGAGGGGGTCGTTGTCGTTATCGAGGAAGTCCCATCCGGCGATGTCGTCGACGAACCCGTTGTTGTCGGCGTCGGTGCCGTCCGAGAACGCGATGATCAGGTCCTCGGGCGTGAGCACTCCNNNNGAGGACGTTCGCCACGCGGCTGTCACAGGCGTAGTCCTCGATGTTGAAGACGGCGTCGTGATTCGCGTCGTAGGCGTCGGTATACGTGCTGCAGTCGTTCGTGCCCGGGTGCGAGATCGGGGTGCCGAGATCGTGGAGCGGCTGGGGAAGCTCGCCCGCGTTGAGGCGGATCTTGTCCCGCAGGTCGCTCATCGCGCTGGGGTCGAACCACTTGATGCCCGAGTCGAGGACGGCGATCGAGACATCCGGGCGACCGGTGGTGGTCATCCAGGCGGTCTGGGCGCTCGCGTCGGCATCGTCGATGTGAGCCCCGCGCTCGCCGTAAAGCTCGAAGGGGTTTGAGTTGATCTGCGGCCCGTTGCTCGGGTCGGCGGTCGCCGCGAACTTGAACGTGTTGCCGTCGCCGCCCAGGTCGTTCGGCGTCTCGCCTGCATTCAGATACAGGTCGGTGTAGTTGTGCGTGTTCGCGCCCGGGCGCGCAAAGGGCATCGCGCCGAGCGCCGCGGGGGCGAGCGCGAGGCAGCCGGCGGCCACCGCCGCGCAGATCAGGTTCCTCCTCCTCATCCGGGACCGGCAATTGTGAGGCGTGTTACGAGAACGTGCGCCGGTTCGCCGTGGCGCTGGTGTGTTCGGCGTCGCGCCCATCGCCTCCCGTCACCCGCCCTGAACCGCCGGTATGGGCGTGGTCCTCTCGAGGCCCCAGTTGCCCGCCTCGTCGCGGTAGAGCACGGCCAGGTAGCGCGCCTGGCCGATCGACGCCTTGGAGAGGGTTCTGGTCACGGGCGTCCCCGAGGGCCCGGCTGGGCCGCCCACCGCGACCAGCCGCCCGTCGCTCGGGTGAGCGATCGGGTTGGCCGACACGATTACGCGGTAGAGCGCGGGCTTCCCGCACATCCAATCGTCGCCTGGCTGCTTCCACGAGACCGCGACCGACCCGTCCGCGGCTCGGGTCGCGCGCAACGCCTCGGGGGAGCCGGGCGGCCGGGCATCGGTGCCGTAGTTGGCGGTGTTGTGCTCATCGTGGTGGAACGTCCACCACTCGTCGTTCGAGTTGTCGCAGGCCGAGATGTCGGTCTCCCACAGGAACGACCAACCCTCCCGCGTGACCGCGCTGACGTCGAGCTTGCCGTCGCCGTTCGCGTCGCCGACCGCCGGGGTCGATTCGATCCAACCCCCCGTGAACTTGGGCCAGCCTGCGGGCTCGTTCCCCGTCGGCCCGTAGGCGTGGAGCTGGTAGAGGCCGGTCCCGACCAGCGCCTGTCTGGCCTTGCCGATCCCGCCGACCCGGGCGACGGCGGCCTCGGAGAGCAGCTGGTAATCGTCAGTTGCGCGCGGATAGCCGGGCACGGACGCTCCCGTGGACGGGTCCCAGGCCTGCTCGACGTGGCTGAACGGCAGGTTCTGGTTGACCGCCAGAAGGTTCGCCACCCCGTTCAGCGTGATCCCGCCCTTGAGCACGTCGGGTGTCCCGTTACCGCTGAGATCCCCGATCGACGGATAGTCGGCCAGGTTGACGATCGGTCCCTGATCCGGGCTGTCGGCCGGGCCGGACTGGAAGGTGCGCTCGGTCGTCCCGCTCCCGTCGACGAGCTTCGGGCCCTGGCCCGTCAGCGACGTCGCGGCCGAGACGACCACGTCGTCGAGCCCGTCACCGTTGGCATCGAACACGGCGGCGTCGTTGCTCGGCAGGACCATGGGGAGAAGGTCGCCGGCGAGCACGCCCACCATCACGGGCCAGCCATCGACCATCGTCCCGTCGCCATGGACCGCGTAGACCGGGTTCGAGCCCGTGCTCGAGCCGACCAGCGCGTCCAGCACGTCGAAGATCGTGCCCGGCGGGTGCGGGTCACCGGGAACCACCTCGTTGGTCGCCTCGATGACCTCGGGCGGTCCGTGGCCATCGAGCTGTGCGATCGCCGGCGTCGTGATGATCTCGGCGCCTGGGGCTCCCGGTGTCGAGAGCTTCACCGGGAAGCCCGGCAGCGAGTGGCCGGTGCCGTCCCATGCGTAGAGGTGCTGGTCCAGCGCCCCCGCGACGATGTCCAGGCGGCCGTCGCCGTTGAGGTCAGCAAGGGCGGCCGAGCCCAGGAACCCCCGCTTGATGTGGTTGTCGCTCGTGATCGCCCGGTCGGAGGCGTTGAAGCACGGATGGGGAGCCCCGGGGACGCACGGGTCAGAGAAGGCGGGGTCGAGTCGCACCGGGAAGCCGCTGACCGGCGTGCCGTCAAGGTGCCACGCGTACACATGCTCGCCGGCGGTGGCGACGATGTCCGCCTCGCGGTCGCCGTCGATGTCGCCGACCACCGGCACGCGAAGTGGCTCGCGGGGCGGCGGGAGCGACGCCGGTATCGGGTGGTGCTGGGCCAGCGCGCTGACCTCGGTTTGCACCGGCTGGCCGTGGTTGAAGCTCGCGACCGGAGTGCCGTTGGCGTGCACGGCGTAAAGCTCGCCGCTGGAAGTCCCGAGGATCACGTCGAGCTTGTTGTCCCCGTCGACGTCGTAGAGGCGGGTGGATGTCTCGCCGCCCGAGCCCGTGACGTAGGCGGGCCCGATGGAGCCCGAGCCGATGGGCCGCGGCCAGCCGGCGAGATTCCCATCGTCGTTGTAGGCGAAGAGCGTCTTGCGGTACTCACCGACATTGAACGGGTGACCCGCCTCGTGGACGATCAGGCGGATCTGGAAGGCGTGGCGCTCGGGGTCGGGGTTCGGGTACGGATCGGCCGGCCAGGCCTGGTCCGCCGTTCCGGCCGGCCTGCCCGGGTCGTTCTTCACGCTGCCGTTGCAGTTGGAGGCGAGGTTCTGGAGCAGCGGCCTCGGGATCGTCCCCAGGCGCCCATTCACAGGCCCCGTGCCGCTGGCTCCGTTGATGGGCTTGAAGTCCGAGTCCAGGGCATCCTGACCGCAGGCGTATTCCACCCGCCACGAGCCGACTCCGGTGGCCGAGTGCGGCGCGTCGACGTAGCCGGTGATCGGGACGCCGCCCGGCGGCACGCGGTTGACGTCGATAGGAGCGAACCAGGCCGGCGCGTCGATCTGCGCCTCCGGCGGGATTCGGCCCGTGGAGATGCGTTGCATGGCCGCCGCGAGATCAACGCGGCCATAGCCGAAGTGGGGGTCCCAGCCGGGGTTCGCCTTGTCCGCCAGGCCGATCTCGCCGGTGTTCTGCGGCAGGACGTCCTCCGCCGTCATCGTCAGGAGCTGGCGCGTCTCGTTGCCGGTCAGCCCGGCCGGGAACTGCGTCCCCGCGAACTTCTGGCGGGCGTAGGACTCCAGCAGGCCGGCCACGCCGGCGGCCTGGCCCGTGTTCTCCGAGCCGGTCGACCCCATCAGGACGATGTCCGCCTTGCCGCCGTACTGGGTGAGGTTTGAGTTGCGGAAGAAGCTCGTGGTCATCGGCTGCGCCGTGGGCGTGACGCTGATGGGCGGCTGCGCGAGGAGACCGAGGAGCTGCTGACAGCCCTGCTCGAACTGCGCCCCGGGATTGAGGACGTCGCCGATGCCGGGCAGCCCGCCGGGGCCGGAGCACGTGTCATTGGGCGCGGTGTCTGGGAGCGAGCCGGCGACGTAGATCGGCTCGTTGTAGTTCGTCGGGTAGTTGTGGTTCGCGCTGTTGATGTCGCTCGAGACCAGCATCAGCGCGACGCCGCGGCGGTCCGCGTACTGCACGGCCTTGCGGGCGAACAGGCTGTTGGACAGCCCGCCGATGGCGCCCTCGGCGACGTCCGCTCCGTTGTCGGTCGCGTACGTCAGCGCCATCGCCCAGTTGTCGGTCGGCGGGACGAACGTGTCCCACATGCGCAACGGCATGAGCTGGCAGTTGGGGCACATTCCGGTCTCGTCGACCCCGTTGTTCGTCTGGGCGACCGCCTCCTCCGCCCGGCCGGTCCCGTGGCCGTTGGCGCTGCAGCAGCTGGACGCGTCGAAAGGGTCGTTGTCGTCGTCGAAGAAGTCCCAGCCGGCGATGTCGTCGACGTAGCCGTTAGAGTCTGCGTCGGTCCCGTCGGAGAAGGTCGCGATGAGGTCGGACGCGTCGAGGATCGAGTCCGACTCGGTGTCGCCCGCCGTGTCGGCGACCCGCGGGTCGTCGACGTAGTCCTCCACGTTGAAGGCGCCGTCGCCGTTGCAGTCATAGGCGCTGCACGTCGAGCCGTCGGAGTGCTGCGGCAGCGGCAGCTCGCCGCGGTTCAGGTGGACCTTGTCGACGAGCTCGCGCGCCTGCCATCGGATCCCCGTGTCCAAGATCGCCACGGTCACCTTCGGGCTTCCCGCCGAGTACTTCCACGCGGTGTCGGCGCGAACGCCGGCGATCTGCGAACAGGCCGGATCTCCGGCGGCGACGTTCGCGTCTCGCCCCTGCTGGTCGAGCTGCGAGCAGTCCGCGTACTGCGTGTGAACCCCGGGAGCCTCGTTCGCGGAGTCGGGACTGAACCCGAACGAGCCGTACTGCTCGTCGAAGTAAGTGGAGCAGTCGCCCGGCGGCGTGTCGGGGTCGTCGGCCTCGCAGCGATCGAAGCCCGGATCGTTGGGAGTGTTGACGCGCGGGCTCTCGCTCGGGTCGTTGCCGGGGAATGCGGCGAGCGCGGCCGCCGGCAGCGCAAACGCCAACAGTGCGACAAACAGCGCGGCGCTCCTTCGCCTGATCCCGTTCCCCATCCGACCAGGAAAGTTAGACCCGGAATTGGGTTCATGCGCCGGTTCTCCGGAGCCCGGGCGGCCCAGCTCCGCATGCGCTGGGGAGGGCAATGAGGGGGTGGCCCGTCGCCGAGGCTGGACTTTGTCGGCCTATAGCCGACAAACCACGGTCTCACGCCGGTGAACCGGCGCATCTCTCCCCTACTCGCCCTACGCTCACACCGCCATGAGGTACGGAAGCCGGCGCAAGCTCTTCGGGGTGCTGGGACCGTTGGTGGGCGTCGTCTTGGGTGCCGCGGCCCTGCTGCCCGCCTCGGCCAACGCGGCGGGCGCCCCGTACGACGTGGGCGCCGCCCGCGTGAACATCACGCCGCCACCCCTGAGCGACGCCGCG
>VAYL01000007.1 GCA_005884305.1 Actinomycetota bacterium | reverse complement strand
AATAGTCGCTGGAGGGGTTCTTGCCGCAGTCGGGCGACCCCGATCCGATCGCGGCGTGGGCGAGCGGGATCGCGTCGCGGGTCAGCTCGACGAGGTCGTTCTGGGGCCCCGGCCTTTGGATTGTCTTGTCGAGGTCGGTGATCGTCGGCACCGCGCCGTGGGCGGCGAGCCGGAACTGGTGAAAGAACGCCGGCAGCTTCTCTGCGACCGGCTTTGAGGCGTTGACGAGCGGCGTTAGGTCGTCGAGGGTGGCGCGGAGGTTGACGAAGGTGGTGTTGGCCTGGCGCATGAAGCCGGGGAAGCGAACGAGCGCCTGCTTCAGGGAGTCCGACTGGCGCGCGATCGCGCCCATCATCAGGTCGGAGTTGTGGATCAGCCCGGTGATGTCGGAGGAGCGGGCGGCGAGCGCCCCGGAGAGGTGGGAGGTGTCGACGATCAGGCGCTCGAGCGCCGGCGTGTCGCGGGTCAGCTCGCCGAAGACCTGGCGCGAGGTGGAAAGAAACGGGTTCAGGTACTTATAGCCCGTATTCGCCTGCTGGGAGACGCCCTCATAGGAGAGCTCAAAGCCCTGGATCACGTGCTTGAAGTTCTCGACCGTCTTCGCGTTCAGGGTGTTGAAGAGCTGGTCTAAGTCGACCTCGGAGACGGTCTGGGACTCGGGCAGGGTGGCGCCGGAGGGAAGCTCGGCTCCGGCCTTGTCGGCCGGCGGCAGGTTCAGCTGCACCTGGCGGTTGGCGATCCCAGACAGGGAGTAGGAGCGGATCGTCGCCGTCGTTCCCTCCCGCAGCGGGGCGTAGGGGTCCGAGACGCTGAAGGTGACGAGCGCCTGGCCGTGGTCGCCCAAGGCGATCGACTTCACCGAGCCGGTGGGGACGCCGGCGACTACGACCTGGGAGCCCTTGACGAGCTGGCTTGCGTTCTGGAACTCGGCGGTGATCTCATATGTCGAGCCGCCCCGGAGCAGGAGCAGCGCGACGGCCACCGCGGCCACGCCAAGGGCCACGACGGCGGCGATTCGGCCGACCGCTGACGACCTCGTCAATGTCTCTCGATCCTCTCCATCCCACGCCGTCCGTGGGTCCGTCCACGCACACGGGAAGCTTTGCGGTCCCGTGCGTGAGTTGTCAAAGGAGAACCGTGCGCGGACCGTGCGTCTCCACGCACGAAATCCAAGGTCTTTCTTGACTTCTTGTTAAGGGCGCACGGCCGGGCTCACGGAGCGGAACGATGCGGCCCGGTTGTAGCTCTCATAGAGCAGGGTCGAGCCCGGAGCATTCCCGGAGCAGATGCTCTGGAAGAGCGCGTAGGCGTCACCCTCGGCGAGCGTCGCTCCGGCGTTCTCCGGGTCCGGCTGGGTCGCCGCGACGCCCAGCATCCGCACGATCACGAGACGCCTGTGGAGGCCGGCATCGCGCCAGTCGGAGCAGGTCGTGGTCCCGAGGAACGCGGTCCCTGGGCCGACCCGTGTTGGGGTCGGCGTGGGACCGGCCTCGATCAGCCTCCAAGTTGCGGCGCTCGCAAGTGACAACGCCAGGACGGCCACGGCGAGCGCGATGAGCCGCGCCCGCAGGCTCGCCGCGCGAAGCCGGCGCCAGGGGTGTGGCATCGAGATTCCGCCGACCCGCCAGCCGGGATGGAGCGTCGTGTCGCTTACCGCCGGAGGCCTCATGGCCGGTTGGCGTAGTTCGCGCAGCTCTCGGTGGACCCGATCAACCCACAGGCGGGCGCCTTCAGGCGTTCCGATGCCAGGATCATGCGCGACGTTCGCTCCTGCCGCCGCTCGTAGCGCGCGGCCGCGGCGGTGCCGGGTTTGGGCGGCCTCGCATACCAGTCGCAGTTCGTGTCGCCGATGGAGGTCTCGGCGCAGTAGGCGAGCATTGCCTCCTTGGCGCTGTCGCCGGTGCCGAGGCTGGTGCCGCAGTCCTCCGGCATGAAGCCGGGGATGGAACGCCCGGGCGCGGCGAATCGCTGAGGGTCGCCGGTCCAGCTGGCATCGGTGCCGTTGGGCCCGCGGTTGCTGTACCAGCAGTTGCCCGTGTCGGTTGGGAACTCGTCCCACCAGAAGTCCACGCCGTTCGGCTTCACCGCGCCGTTCGGCGCGCGACCCAGCCGGTTGTCGTAGAACCGGTTGTCGAACGATGTGGAGGTGGGGTTCGCGGGCGTGCAGGTCTGCGTGCCGGGCGGGCAGCTGATCGCATCGGGGACGGCGAGCAGCATCGCGCCACGGCGCCAGTTGTCGTAGATGTTGTTGTCGCGGACCATGTCGTCGTTGCCCCCGGCGATGACGACTCCGGTCCCCAGGGGCACGCCTACCGCGGAGTGCACCTTGCGACGGTCGGGATAGCCCTTCGGGTAGTGATAGACGTCGAAGTTGTTCGAGTAGATGTTGTTCTTCTCGAACACCGCCCCGCTCTGCGGGAAGCCGGGATGCCCGCCGGCGTAGAACGAGTCGGTGACGAGTCCCGCCGCGTTGTCGTACACGTTGTTGTGGACGATGTGGACCGCGTTGCCCATCGTTCCGGACGTCGCCATGTTGTTGTGGTGAAGGTCGCAGTGCGTGATCTTCTGGTTGAGTCGTGCCCGCGGGTAGAAGGACGTATCGCGCTTATCGGGCGCGTTCGGGGCGGTGTCGTCATCGGTCTCCGGGGCACCGCCCGGGTAGACCGCCGAGTCGCCGTTTCCGACGCCCTCGCAGTTCTCGGTCAGCCCGTGATCGGAGGCGAACATGAGCGATCCGTATTCGCCGGCATAGAAGAACTTGTCGCGGTCGAGCAGGTAGCCGTCGGTCTCGAGCACGTACACGTCGTGCTCGATCGCGTGCCGCACGGTGACGTTCTTCAGCACGAAGCCGTCGGCGCGATCCGCCTTCAATGCGACGTCCTTCTTCGAGCCCACGCCGCTCGGGCCGCCGTTGCCGGCCGAGACCTTCCCGGAGTCGATCACCACGTCCTCCGGACGCGGCCCGGAGCCCTGGATCTGGAGGTTGCACCGGACGCACGGCCCGAGGTCGGGAATCCCGTGGCGGTCCGTCTGCGGAGGCGGCGGTGCGCCCTTGCCCGGCTTGCGGCCGAGGACGTTGATCAGCGCCTGATCGTTCGGGCAGTGCCACTGGTAGCGGTACGAAACGCCGACCGGGCCGCCGCCGCCGAAGTCGGTGTCGGTCAGGTACTTCGCGCACTTCGGGTCGTTCGTCGGCTGTTTGCGAGAGTGCGGCTCGCTGTAGATGCCGGGCATGACCACGATGAAGTCGTTGTTGTGGGCGTCGAAGACGGCCTTCTGGATCGATCTGTAGCTACACCGCTTGGCGAGGCGCTTGTTCGTCGAGCGGAGACCGCGGGCCCGACTCGCGCTCATCTCGTGCGGCTTGAGCGTGGGCCGCAGTGCGTACCCGCGAGTCCGCACGAGGTGGATCGAATGGCGAAGCCGCGCCATGGAGTTGCGCTTGCAGACCACGCGGGTCTGCCCGGGCGCGGCCTTGTCGAACGCCGAGCGCAGCGGGCGCGCCGTTGGCACCTTGCCGCCGGCCGCCGGGTGAACGTGGTGGTCCGGCCGCGGGTCGGGCCAGTAAGCCGGGCGCTCGATGTGGGCGAGCGCGAGACCAGGACAGGCAATGAGGGCGGCGCCTGTGGTAACCACAAGCCGCCAGCGCCGTCGTCTCCCTTTCACTCGGTCGCCCATCGAATGCCCCCTCGAGGGCGGCCAAGGTAACAGCGGGTATTCGCCGATGCGCCGGTTGACCCTCGGGTCAACGCAATCCACATCCGGAAACCGGACGCAGATTGAGATTGCGTTGACCCGGCAATCTCTCCGGGCGCGTCCTATTTGCCCCGGGGAGCTACCCCGCGGCGCTGAAGCGGCTCGCGACCTCGGGCCAGTTAACGACGTTCCACCACGCGTCGATGTAGTCCGGGCGCTTGTTCTGGTACTTGAGGTAGTAGGCGTGCTCCCAGACGTCCACGCCGAGGAGCGGGGTCTGCCCGTCGGAGACCGGCGAGTCCTGGTTGGCCGTGGAGACGACCGCGAGTCCGGAGCCGTCGTGCACGAGCCATGACCAGCCCGACCCGAAGCGATTGACGCCGGCGGTCTTGAACTCGTCCTTGAACGAGTCGAACGAGCCGAAGGCGTCGTCGATCGCGGACCGGAGGTCGCCATCGGGCTCGCCGCCGCCATCCGGGCTCATGATCTGCCAGAAGAAGCTGTGGTTGGAGTGCCCGCCGGCGTTGTTGCGCACGGCGGTGCGAATGTCGTCCGGGAGCTGGTCGAGGTTGCGGAGCACGTCGTCGACATCCTTGTCCGCCCACTCCGTTCCCTCGAGGGCGGCGTTCGCCTTGTCGACATAGGCCTGGTGGTGCTTGTCGTGGTGCACGCGCATCGTCTGCTCGTCGATGTGCGGCTCGAGCGCGGCGTAGTCGTAAGGAAGATCGGGGACTGAGTAAGCCATCTACCGCTCCTTTGTCTCAGAAATGAGTTCTGAATTGAGCCTATCCAAGAGCTTCGTGAAAGCCGGC
>VAYL01000006.1 GCA_005884305.1 Actinomycetota bacterium | reverse complement strand
GATGGGTTTCGGATCCACCCACGTGTTTCCCGAGCCCGTTGGCTGGATCGCGAAGTTGATGTGTGGGGCGAGCTTGTCCGTCTTGCCGACTCGGCCGAGGAGCGTCCCGTCGCTGACGTGCGAGCCCGTGTAAAGCAACCCGGCGTGATCCGGCCTGCGGTCAGCCTCCTGGTTGGTCCGTCCGGGCGGGGGGTCGAGCGCCGGCTGGAACTGCCCGAAGAGCGTCGCGCGGGCGACGTTGTGAGGCCGCGCCGGCAGCGCGTAGAGCCGACGCCTGGCCGACTCGTTCCGGCTCCCCTCGTGCTTGCGGGCCCCCTTTGAGTCCAGAGGCTTGGACGGCTGCTTCTTGTTCCGGTCGTGCTTGGCCATTGCGGGACTTAGGTCCGACTGAATCGAGCCGAGCTGCGAATAAGTGAAGCGGTTGCCGTAGTCGTCCTCGAGGACCACATAGTTCCCTAGCTTGCGGGTATAGCCGATTCGTTTGACCGTGCCATCGGCGACCGCTACGACGGGCGCGCCCTCGCGTGAGTAGATGTTGATTCCACGCGGAGTACGCGACCTGGACACCGGGCTCGTCGAACTGTCGTCCGCGTAGCGGGACTTGGCCGCGATCGGGAACTCGTCGCCCTGGGTGAGGCCCGTGATGGAGCCGACGAGCTCATCGGGGAGCCTGCCGTACTGCTGGGCATAGAGGATGACCTCATCCACGTACCAGCTCGCGTGGTTGTAGGCGAAGATCGCGCCGCGGATGTTGGTGTCCCCGCCGTTGGCCTGCAGGTAGCGAGCCGCCGAGCAGATCGCGTCGACCGGGTTGAACGGATCCGCGCGGCCGTCGCCGTTCGCGTCGGTTCCGTAGGCCTGCCAGGTCGATGGCATGAACTGCATCCACCCAACGGCCCCCGCGCTCGAGACGTTCAGGTTGGCGCCGAAGCCCGTCTCGATCTTGTTGATGCCCGCGAGCACCTCCCACGGAATCCCGTACTGCGTGCCGCAGGCCTGATAGATCGGCAGCAGGAACGGCGGGATCTCGAACTGGCCGATGAGGAAGCTCGGCATGCCGAACGGCGACGGGTTCGGGCTCGCGATGCTGAGGGTCGGGTTGTACCTGGTGGGGACGCCATTGGGCCTCTGCTGAGGCTGGTGCGGCATCGCCATCGGATGCCGGGGCAGGGCGGTGCCGCCCGATCCGTTCCGGCCGCCATGTCTGCTCCCGGGGCGACCCCCGTGGCCCGCGGTGCCGCCCGGGCCGGCCGCGCCCGGGCCGCCGGAGCCGGAGGTCGTCGTCGTGCCGGTGCCTGTCGTGCCGGTCGTCCCAGTGGTCCCCGTGGTCCCGGTTCCGCTGCCGCTGCTACCGCTGCCGGTCACGGTGCCAACCGCGCTCCCGGCCGTGCCCGTGACGCTCCCGGTGGTGTCCTTGACAGTTCCGGTCGTGTCCTTGACCGTCCCGGTGGTGTCCTTGACCGTATTACCGACCGTGTTCTTCACGGTGCCGGTCGTGCTCTTGACCGTGTCCTTGACGCCGCTTGGGATTCCTCCGGCGTTCGCGTTCACGGCGCCGGCCGTCGTCGCCGTGGCGACGGCGATTGCGATGCAGACCAGATGCCTCCGTCGCACTCTCTCTCCGTCCCTCCGTGGCGAGCCGTCCGTGCTGATGGAGCGAGCTGCCGTTGTGGGCGCCAGTACCCCCTGTTTCGTACCGAAAAACGAACCGCCGTGCGCCGGTTCACGGGGGGAGCTGGCTGGCTGACCGAACTACGCCAGGACGGCCTTGCGGGGGTAGACGACCTCGGGGTCGGTCAGGACGTTCACGAGCGCCGGACGGCCGGCGGCGAAGGCCCGCTCCAGGGCCGGGCGCAGCTCGTCGGGCTTGGTGACGAGGTCGGCGTGGCATCCCAGAGCCTCCGCGATCTGGTCGTAGCGGGTCGCGGGGCGCAACTCGGCGGCCATCGAGTACCCGTAGAGGAACTTCATCGGGTGGTGCTCCAAGGCCCAGATCCCGTTGTTGCCGATGATTCCCACGACCGGGAGATTGTGCCTGGCCATGGTGTCGAACTCGAGACCGGAGAACCCGAAAGCGCCGTCGCCCAGAAGCAGGCAGATCTGCCGGCCCGGGTGGGCCTTCGCGGCGCCGATCGCCTGCCCGGGGCCCGCGCCCAGGCACCCGAACGGGCCCGGGTCCATCCAGGCGCCGGGCTCGTATGTCTGGATGAAGCGCCCGGCGTAGGAGACGAAGTCGCCACCGTCGCCGATCACGATCGCGTCGCGGTCGAGGAGCTGGTTGAGCTCGCCGTAGATCCGCACCGGGTGAAGCGGCGCCCGGTCGTCGGTGAGCTCCTCGCGTTCGGCGTCGCGCCTCTCGGTCTCGGTTTCGCGCAGGGCGGCGACCCAGGCGCTCTCGTTGCGGGCACCGGACGCGGCCGCTTCGCGCAGGGCGGCGAGGGTCGCCGGGATGTCGCCGACGAGCTCGATCTGCGGTTGGCGCGTCGCCGCAAGACGGCTGGGCTCGACGTCGAGCGAGACGATCCTGGTGTCGTCGCCGAAGGAGCCGCCGAAGCCCAAGCGGAAGTCGAGGGGCACGCCGATGACGAGCGCGACATCGGCCTCCTTCAGCCCCTTGCCGCGGGCGCGAGAGAAGTACAGCTCGTGGTCCGCGGGCAGGCACCCCCGCCCCATGCCGTTGAGGAACACGGGGATCTGGAGCGCCTCGGCGAGCGCCCTGAGCTCGTCCTCGCCATACGCCCAGTAGAGGCCGGTGCCCGCCATGATCGCCGGGCGCTCAGCGCCGGCCATGAGGGCGGCCGCCTCATCGGCCCGATCGGCCGGCCCAGTGGTCAATCGCTCGGCCGCCTCCCGGACCTCCGCGTCGGCCTCCTGGAAGACGACGTCGAGCGGGTAGTCCACGAACGTCGGGCCACTGGGCTGCGCGAGTGCCTCGTCGATGGCGGCGGCCGTCAGCTCCGGGATGCTCGACGTCTCCTTGACCGTCTGTGCTGACTTGGTGAGCGGCGAGACGAACGGCACATGGTCGATCTGCTGGAGCGAGCCCGATCCCCATCGCATCTCCGGGGCGCGGCCACCGAGCGCGACGAGCGGCGAGCGATTCTGCTGCGCGCCGGCGAGCGGGCTCATCGCGTTGGTGACGCCAGGGCCGGCGGTCAGCGCGCACACGCCCGCGCGGCGCGTGGCCTTGGCGAACCCCTCCGCCGCCCACGCCGCGGATGCCTCGTGGCGGGTGTCGACGACCTCGATCCCCTCCTCCCGGCAGCCGTCGTAGATCGAGAACAGGTGGCCGCCCGAGAGGGTGAAGAGATGGCTTACGCCCCGCGAGGCGAGCGTCCGCGCGACGAGTCGCCCGCCGTGGACGCTCACAGCGGGGCCAGCCCGCTGACGCGCCTGCCGTCGCCGCGACCGGTGGCCAGCGGCTCCTCGCCGGGACGGGGCCCGACCGCATCGCGAACCCGCGGCGCGCACAGGCGCAACGGCTCGGGCTGTCCCTTGAGCTCATGCTCGCCGCAATCGGTGACCTCGATGTCGTCAGCAAGCTCGCTCGCGGTCGCCTCGGTGATCAGCACGTCCTCGTCCAGGTCGCGCGTCGCGGACTCGACGCGCGACGCGATGTTGACCGCGTCGCCGATGACGCTGAAGTTCAGCCGTCCGGCGCCGCCGATGGACCCGGCGACCACCCGCCCCGTGTTGACGCCGATGCCGATGTGGAACCCCGGCTCGTCCTCGGAATTCACGACGTTCGCCATCTCGCATGCGGCGCGGACGGCCCGGTCGGCGTGATCAGGGAAGGGCTCAGGGGCGCCGAACATCGCCAGGAGCCCGTCGCCGACGAACTTGTCGACGTGGCCACCGTGCCTGTTGACGATCGGAACGACCACGGCGAACAGCGCGTTCAGGCGCATGACGACCTCCTTCGCGTCCGCCTGGGCGGCGAAGCTCGTGAAATCCCGCACGTCGCAGAAGAGGATCGAGACCTCGACCTCCTCCCCCTCCTCGCTGAAGCCCTCGCTGAGGATGTACTCCGCGACCGACTTGTCGAGATAGGTGCCGAAGGCCTCGCGCAGCCGCTCGCGCTCGGCCAACCCCTCGACCATCTGGTTGAACGACGCGGCGAGCTCCCCAAGCTCGTCGCCGGTCGTGACCGGCACCGCGACGTCGTAGCGGCCCTCGCGAACCGCCTCCGTCGCCCGCTGCAGGTCGGTGATCGGCCGGACGATCGACTTCGCGAACAGGACGGTCAGCTCGAGCGAGATCGTGGTCGCCACTCCGACCGCGATCAGGACGTCGGCGCCAAGCGCGGCACCGCCGCCGCCCTCCGAGGTCAGGGCGGCGACGACGAGGCCCGTGATGATGTTGATGAGCGGCAGCGCGGTCATCAGCCTCAGCCGCAGCGGCACGGCCGCGGTCGGCGTCCTCAGGCGCGGCCCCTCCTCGCCGGCGTTGATGTCCAGGAGGACGGGCCGCATCCCCGCCTCGAGGATCAGGTAGTGGAGGATCGCCGAGTAGCCGAGGGCGACCAGCGAGCCCGCGAACAGCGGGAAGAACGCGGGCCAGTCGAGGTCCAGGACGGCAACCGCCCAGATGCATGTCGGGATGATCGCGATCCCGATCGGAACCCACATGTCCCGGCGGATCAGGTTGAGCGGCAGGGCAACCGCGGCCGCCCAGGCCCGCGTCGTGCTGTCGCTGTCGCGCGAGCCGCCCAGCCAGCTGTGGATGGGCCGCATCAGCGGGAACGTGCGGATCAGCGTGATCGCGACCGCGGCGCCGGTCAGGGCGAGGGCGACCACCACGATCCTGAGGTAGTCCGCGGTGGAGGCGTTGTAGTAGAAGCTGAAGAGGGCGAGCGTCGCAGCCGTCACCGCGAACGCGCTCTGCAGCTCGATCGTTAGGAAGACGTAGGGATAGCGCCGGCCAAGCCGGCGATATAGGCGAGACAGCGCCGGCAGCGCCATGGGCGGGGATTATGCCGTTGCTGCGGGCTCGCGGGATCCGGTGGGCCGCAGGGCCAGCAGGACCATGTCGTCCTCCAGCTCGTTTCCCGCCCTGGCGACGGCGTCGGCACGGAGCCGGTCGAGGACCGAATCGAGCTCGTCGTCGCCACCGCTGCGACCTCCTTCGCGTCCGCCTGGGATGGCTCCTCACCGGTCCTGCCTCGAGCCAGCCGTCGGTGTAGAGAAGGAGAGTCTCGCCCGGCTCGAGCCTGAAGCGGTGGACGGCGACCTCCACCCGCTGCCAGACGCCGACGATCGCGCCGCCGCTGAGGGTCTCGGTGGACCCGTCGCTCCGCACGATCACCGCCGGTGGATGCGCAGCGCTAGTGAGCTCCACATCGATGGCGCCGGATTCCCGTGTCTCGACCTGGGCCAGCTGGAGGGTGGCGAAGCGCTCGCCGGTATCCGTCTCGACGAGCACAGTGTTTACCCGCTCGACGATGTCCGCCGGAGTCGTGCCGAAGCGCGCGAGGGCCCGGACCGTGTGACGGATCTGCGCCGTGTACGCGGCGACGTCCGCCCCGTGCCCCGCGACATCTCCCACCAGGACGTAGTGGAAATCCTCGACCGGGATGACGTCGTAGAAGTCTCCCCCGAGCTCAACTCCCTCGCCGGCGGCCTCGAATACAACCGAGACCTCGAGGCCCGGGATCGGCGCCGGCTCCTCGGGCCGAAGCCCCCGCTGGAGCACCTTGGCGATGCG
>VAYL01000256.1:1619-3084 GCA_005884305.1 Actinomycetota bacterium | reverse complement strand
TTCGCCACCCATACGGCGCTCGCCGCCGTGATCGAGCTGGTCAACGAGCTCTACAAGGAGCGCGACTCGTCCGATCCCTCACACGTCCGCTTCGCGATCGCCACGGCCGCCTCGCTGGTCTTCCCCTTCGCGCCGCACCTCGGCTCCGAGGTCTACGAGCAGCTGACCGGCAGGCGCGTCTGGGAGGAACCGTGGCCGCAGGCCGACCGGGACCTGCTCGTGGCGGACACCGTTGCGCTCGTCGTCCAGATGAACGGCAAGCTGATCGACCGCCTCCAGGCGCCGGCCGACGCATCCGAGGAGGAGCAGGAGCGGATAGCGCGCGAATCCGAGAAGCTGGCGGCCCGGCTCGACGGCAGGGAGATCGTCAAGACCGTCGTTGTACCTGGAAAACTCGTGAATTTCGTCGTGCGCTGAGAGCTTTTCGAGCGTAGGTTGTGCATCTCGGCGGACCGGCGCGCGGGCGTTGTACGAGGCGCATACTGCGCGGGTCGTCTGGCATCCAGGGAGAGGGGAGCCATGGCAGGGGGACTCGTTTCGTTCGACCCTGAGGTAGGGGCGCAGCTGGACGCTGCGCGCGAGCTGCTGGGAATGGAGCTCGCCTACATCGCGGAGGTGAACGGGGGCTATCAGGCCTACCGTGCGGCCTCCGGGGACACACTGAGCTTCGGGCTCGAAGTGGGGGACGCCGTTCCCTTCGACCAGAGCCCGTGCAGCGTCGTGGAAGGGACGCTGCCGACCGCGATCGCCGACACCGGCCGCCGCGAGGGGGTTCGCTCCTACGTCGGCGTGCCGCTGCGGCTTTCGGACGGGGAGGTGTTCGGCTATCTCTGCTGCCTCAGCGGGCGGCCGAACCGCTCGCTCGGTCAGCGCGAGGTCCGCGTGCTCGAGGTGCTGGCGCGCCTGATCGCCGATCGCATCGAGCACGACCGGCTCGCCGCCGACCGGCGTGCGCTCGAGCGGGAGAACGGCAGGCGCCAGATCGAGGCAACGGGGGTGGGCGCGTTCCTCGCCGCCCTCGAGATCCGCGACAGCTACACGAGCCGGCACTGCGACGCGGTGGTGGAGCTCGCGCTCGACGTGGCGGAGGTCCTCGACGTGGAGCTCGACCGGCAGCGGGCTGTCGGCCAGGTCGCGCTTCTGCACGACATCGGGAAGATCGGAGTGCCCGACGCGGTGCTCCAGAAGCCCGGTCCCCTGGATGTCGAGGAGTGGACGGTCATGCGGAGCCATCCGGAGGTCGGGGCGCAGATGGTCTCGTCGGTCATCGGTCTCAGTCATCTCGCGCCGGCGGTGCGGGCGGAGCACGAGCGCTGGGACGGGAACGGCTACCCGGACGGCCTGCGCGGCGAGGAGATCCCGGTCGAGAGCCGGATCGTCTTCGCCTGCGACGCCTTCCACGCGATGACCTCCGATCGGCCGTACCGCCGTGCCCTGCCGCGGTCGGACGCGATCGCCGAACTCG
>VAYL01000256.1:0-1303 GCA_005884305.1 Actinomycetota bacterium | reverse complement strand
CGGTGGCCCAGTCCATCTCGAGGTAGCTCCGGGGATGGAGCGCCCGCTCGCCGAAGTAACGGGCGAACGACTCGAGGACGCCGCGGCGCCGCCTCGCCCTGACCCTCGGGCCCCAGTCGCGCGCCTGGTCACCGCCGACAAAGCCGATCAGTACGCCCGGCTTGCCCCCCGGTGGGCTCGTGTCGAAGGTCGAAGTCGCCGGCCCGGTGTCCCCGACGGCCTGCCCGGATAGGCCGTCCTCGCGCCAGAAGGCGGTGTCGTAGACGGCCTCGCACTTGATGAGCCAGCCCTGCGGATAGCGCTGGAGGAGCTGCACCCGGCGGGCGTGCATCTTCGGGTGGTATTCGATCTCGGCGGTCAGGGTCGGCGGGACGGCGACGATCACCCGCTTGGCCCTGACGGTCAGCCGGTCCGAGTCGACCCGGACTCCGTGGTCGAGCCGAGTGATCCCACGCACCGGCGACTCGAGCACCACCCGCGAGCCCAGCCGCTTCGCGAGCCGCAGCGCGATCAGCTGGGTGCCGCCCACGAAACGGGTCTCCTGGGCGCCGCCGGCGGTCGTGATCAGTCGCAGCAGGCTGCCCGGGTTGCTCTCGTTGCCGGCGGCCGCGATGTAGAAGAGGACGAACAGGAGTGACAGGTCGCGCGGCTCGGCCCCCCAGTTCGGCTGGACGGCGGTGTCGAAGGCCGCCCTGCCGTTCACGGTCGTCACGTTCGCCTGCGCCCAGGTCTCGAGGGTCTGGGAATCCCATTCCCTCGCGCGCGGCGCCTTCCAGGGCGCGTCGACGGGGACCTGGCGCGCCATCGCGTCCAGCTCGAGGAGGGCCGGGAGGGCCTTGACCACGTCGGGGTCGGTGGGCAGGCCGGTGGCCGGATAGAGGCTCCGCTTCCCTCCGAAGTACTGGACGTTGCTGCCCTCGTTGTAGGTCTTGAAGGTTCGTACGCCCATCGCACGCGCCAGCGCGGCTATGTGGTCCTGAGTCGGGCCGATGAATCCGGCGCCCATGTCGGCGAAGTCGCCGCCGCCGATCGAGTGCCTCAGCATCCGGCCGCCGACGCGGTCGCGTGCCTCGAGCACGACTACGGAGCGGCGCGCGCGGACGAGCTCGCGCGCCGCCGTCAGGCCGGCGATGCCGGCGCCGACAATCGCCACGTCCACGTGCCGGGTGCGGGGTCGACGCGCTTGCGCCGCGGGCGTCGCGGCCAGCCCCGCGCCGACACTCCCCGCAGCCGCGGTGCCGATCAGGCGGCGTCTGGTTATCCCTTCCCTGGGCGTTTGCACGCCCGATTGACCCTAATAGAG
>VAYL01000005.1:22249-26866 GCA_005884305.1 Actinomycetota bacterium | reverse complement strand
TCCCGGCGGGCTACCAGCGCATGTGCGGATTGAACGCCCTCGCGTACGTCCGCTACCGCCACGACGACAACGACCTCGTCCGCGCAGCACGCCAGCAGGAGTTCCTGCGCGAGGTCCGGCAGGAGCTTCCAGCGTCGCGAATCGCCTCCCAGTACACGGATCTCATCGACATCGCACACAAGTACGTGACCCTGGACATCCGTGACCCGGGGGACCTTCTCTCGCTCGCACAGCTGATCGTCTCGGCCAAGAGCGCGCCGGTCGTGCAGATCCACTTCCCCGCGAACCTCGGCGGACCGACGGCCGCTTACGTCACCGCCTCGAAGCCGGCGATCAAGGCCGCGGTGGCCAAGTTCGAGGGCGCGACGCCCGAGCCGGTTCCGGGCCAGACCTCGAGCACCACGAGCTCAGGTGGCGGATCCGGCGGCGGCTCGAAGTCAAGTGGCTCGAGCGCGCCCGCGCCCGCCCCGCCTTTGGTCGACGTCTCTAGCACCGCGCAGCAGATCGCCGCGAACCTCGAGGCGATGAAGACCGAGGGCGGGTCCAAGATCCTCGACTTCCCGCTGTATTACCCGACCAGGCTCGCGCCGGACTCGACGCTGCTCAGCGAGGAGTCAGGCATCCAGGAGTCCCGCGCCTTCCTGATCGACGGGCCCGGGGACGTGCCCTACCACGGGTACAAGTTCGTGGCCAGCTTGCCAACAGACGGCTACACGGCCTACTACGGCGTCTCCGGCACGGACTGGAAGGACCCGCCGATCCTGGACAACCCCGACGAGACGAGGACGATCGACGGACGCGATTACCTGCTGTCTTGGGACGGCCCGGAGCTGCGGCTCATCGGGTGGAAGACGGACCAGGGCTCCTACTGGGTGGACAACACGCTGCTGAACGCATTGACTCCCGGCCAGATGTTCGCCATCGCCGAGTCGATGCAGAAGTACACCGGTTAGTGGCGCCCGACGCGCGACCAATCGGAGTCATCGGCATCGGCTGGGTCGGTCTGGTCACCGCGGTCTGCTTTGCGGAGATGGGCCATTCGGTGGTCGCGATGGACATCGACGCGAAGAAGGTTCGCGGACTATCCCGCGGCCGCGTCCCGATCCATGAGCCTGGGATCGACGAGCGCCTGGAGCGAAACCGCGAGCGCCTCACCTTCACCACCGAGATGGAGGACGTGCTCGAGTTCGCGCGCCTTTTGTTCTGCTGCGTCGACACGCCTCCGACCTACTCCGGGGACGCCGACCTCTCGCGCGTCCAGGCGGTCGTGTCGCAGCTTCCGCCCGACGGCGAGTACGCGCTCGTCATGAAGAGCACGGTCCCGTCGGGAACGGGCCGGGCGATCCGGCGCGACGCGCCGGGCATCGCCTACGTCTCGTGCCCCGAGTTCCTGAAGGAGGGCACAGCCGTCCAGGACTTCCTGCATCCGGACCGCGTCGTCATCGGCGCCGACTCGGGAGCCGAGTGGGCCGCTGATGAGGTGGAGGCCCTCTATCGCCCGCTGGGCGGCGAGATCGTGCGCACGGACGTCGCCTCGGCGGAGATGATCAAGCTCGCCGCGAACGCGTTCCTGGCGACGAAGATCTCATTCATCAACGAGATCGCCAACGTCTGCGAGGAGGTGGGCGCCGACGTCACCGAGGTCGCGAGGGGTATGGGCCTGGACCAGCGGATCGGCCCGGCGTTTCTTCGCGCAGGCGCGGGCTATGGTGGTTCCTGTTTTCCGAAAGATGTTTCTGCGCTCAAGCAACTCGCGGGTAACACGGGCTATCACTTCCAACTCCTGACCGCTGTCATCGAGGTCAACGAGCTTCAGAAGCGGCGCATCATCGGGAAGCTCCAGAAGCACCTCGGGGCCCTTGCCGGCAAGACGATCGCGCTGCTCGGGCTCGCGTTCAAGCCAGACACGGACGACATGCGCGAGGCATCCAGCCTCGTGCTCGCCGCCCGGCTTCAGGGCGAGGGAGCGAAGGTTCGTGGATACGACCCGGTCGCGCGCGAGGCGGCGGGCAAGCTGCTGCCGAGCGTCGAGCTGACCGAGTCCGCCGCCGATGCCCTCGAGGGCGCCGATGCCGCCGTGATCGTCACCGAGTGGCCAGAGTTCGCCGAGCTCGACTGGACCTCGCTGCGGGAGCGGATGGCGAAGCCCGTCGTCGTCGACGGCCGCAACTTCCTCGACGGGCGGGCGCTTAGCAAGGCCGGATTTGAGTACGAGGGGATCGGGCTCGCCAACGGAGGCGCTCAAGCCGGCGCGACCCCGCCCGCCGAATCGGCCGAAGCTTCGCCGCGCTGATGCAGGCGCTCATTCTCGCGGGGGGCGAGGGAACTCGCCTGCGTCCGCTGACTCTCACGATGCCCAAGCCCGCGATCCAGCTCGTGGACCGGCCCTTCCTGCGCTTCGTGATCGATTGGCTCGCGACCCATGGTGTCGACGACGTGATCGTCGCCTCCGGTTTTGGCGCCGAGGAGCTGCAGACCGCTCTCGGCGATGGAGGCGAGGGTGGCCCGAGCATCTCCTACATCACCGAGGACGAACCACTCGGCACAGGCGGTCCGCTCCACCTGGCCTTCGACGAGGGAGCGTTGGAGGAGCGCTTCCTGGTGCTCAACGGCGACGTCCTTACCGATCTCGATCTCGGGGAGCTCGTGCGCGCCCACGAATCTACCGGCGCGGTCGCGACGCTCGCGCTCTATCGCGTTGAGGACCCCACCGCATACGGTCTAGTCCGCCGCACTTCGGGGGGGGAGGTCCTGGAGTTCCTAGAAAAGCCAGACCCCGCGGCGATCGACACCGATGAGGTCTCGGCCGGCGCCTACGTCATGGAACGGCAGGTAATCGATCTGATCGCACCGGGTCGCACAGTCTCGATCGAGCGCGAGGTCTTCCCGCGCCTCGTGGGCCGCGGGTTATACGGTCACGGCCTGAGCGGCTACTGGATTATCTGCAGGCGAGCTGGGACATCCTTGAGGGACGAGTTAAGACGCGCGCGGGGGCTCGCCTCGATGGGACCGGCACGCTCGTGGAGGCGGAGGGCGTCGATCCTGGCGCGACGGTGGCGGCGCCGGCGCTCGTCGAGCGTGAGGTGGCTGCGGCCTCTGAGGCGGCGATCGGCCCGCGCGCGGTGATCGCGCGCGGCTCGCAGCTGGGGGAGGGGGCGGCCGTGGCGAGGTCGGTCGTCCTCCCGCACGCCCGCATCGGTGCGGGGGCCACCGTGACAGAGTCGATTCTGGCGCCGGGCGTACGGATCGGCGAAGGCGCTCGCGTCGGCCCCGGCGCCGTCCTCGGGGAGAACGCGGAGGTCGAGGCCGGCGCGCAGCTCGACGCCGGGGCGCGGATCCCGCCAGGGGAGCGCGCCGCATGAGCGCGAACGACACGTCAGGCGAGCCTGGACGGCGAGTCGTCCGAGAGGCCGCGCCTCGACCGGCCGCGGAGGGACGGGCGAGCTCGGCCGCGAGGCAGCTCGATGACGTCCTCGCGCTCCCAGACCACCTGAGCGACGCGCTGTGGCGCGTGGGGTCAGCGCGGATTGAGCCATTCGACGCGCCGGGAGGGCTCGTGGTCTGCGGCATGGGGGGTTCGGCGATCGGCGGGGACCTGGCCGCCGTGGCCTTCGGCAATCGACTCAGCCGCCCATTGACGACCGAGCGCGGCTACGAGCTCCCGTTCGCGATGCTGCCGGATCGCGCCGTCCTGTGCTCGAGCTACTCGGGCGATACCGAGGAGACGATCGCCTGCTACGAGGCCGCCGAGACGCTGGGGGCGCGTCGAATCGTCGCCACTACGGGTGGCGAGCTGGCGAGGCTCGCCCGTGCCGACGGGGTACCGGTGATCGGCCTGCCCGCCGGCCTGCGACCGCGCGCAGCCGTCGGATATCTCTTCACCGTCGCCGCCGAGGTCGCTGCCCTCACCGGCGCTGCGCCGGGTATCCGGACGGAAATCGACAGCGCAGCCCCCGACCTGCGTGAGGCGAGCGTGGCGCTCGCCGCGCGGGCGGACGAGCTTGTGGAGAGCCTGAGGGACTCAATCCCCGTCATCTACGGGGCCGACCTCACGGCTCCCGTCGCCCTGCGCTGGAAGACGCAGATCAACGAGAACGCGAAGCTGCCCGCCTTCACCGCCACGCTTCCCGAGGCGGACCACAACGAGATCGAGGGCTGGAACCCCGGCGAAGAGGCCAGCCGGATGAGTGCGATCCTCCTCGAGGACCGCGATCAGCATCCGCGCGTGCGCCAGCGGTTCGAGCTGACGGCCTCGTTGATGGAGCCGAGCGCCCATTTCGTCACCCGCATCGAGACGGAGGGCGAGAGCCGAACCGGACGACTGCTCTGGGCGGTGATGCTCGGCGATCTGCTGTCGCTGCGCTTGGCGGACGAGCGCGGCGTGGACCCCGGCCCCACCGCGCTGCTCGATCGACTCAAGGAGTCGCTCGGCACCCCCTGATATGGCCGCGCCCAGGCAGGAGACCTGCACCAGGCGTGGAATGTCAGCAGTCGACCATGCCGCCTCAGAGTCGAGTTCAGGAGCGCCAACCCACCGGCTGGACCGTCTTCGCCGCGATGGTGCTGATCTTGGTCGGCTCGCTCGACGCGTTGTGGGGGCTCGCCGCGATCCTCAAC
>VAYL01000005.1:11461-22236 GCA_005884305.1 Actinomycetota bacterium | reverse complement strand
GACATCTCGACGTGGGGCTGGGTGCATCTGATCCTCGGGGCGATCATGGACCTAAGCGGCATGGGACTGGCCACCGGCAGCTCGACCGCCCGGTGGGTGGCGGTGATCCTCGTCACCGTCAACGCGATCTCCCAGGTCGTGTGGTTCCCACTTGCTCCGCTCTGGGCGTTCCTCATCATCCTTCTGGACGTCACGATCATCTATCAGCTCACGGCGCGCTGGGACGCCTGAGCGCTCTCTTGCCCCGAGGCCTGGGGCGTGAGAGGATGCGGCGGCTGGGCGCAGCCAAGGGAAAGGAGGCCGAATGCCTGACATCGGGTCCGCGCAGCTGGTCATAGCTCCGCTCGCGGTCGGCCTCTGGGGTGCTGAGCTGGGAGGGCTGCTTGGTGTCGCGATCGTGATTGTCTGGATCTGCGGCATCCTCGACCTGATGATGAAGCGGCCCGATCTCGACGGGCGGCATCGCGCCGCCTGGATCCTCATCATCGTGCTGTTTCCCATTTTGGGAACGCTCGGCTACTTCATCGCCCGGCCCACCCTGCCAGCCGAGCGGGACGAGATGATCGCGGCGCAGCAGGCGCTCGAGGGGACGCCCGGCCGCTACGGCGACGTGCGGCGCCACCCCTAGGAGCATGGCCGCGGAACGAGCTCCGGTGATGATCGCCTACGACGGCT
This sequence comes from Actinomycetota bacterium, assembly GCA_005884305.1. Lineage (GTDB taxonomy): Bacteria > Actinomycetota > Thermoleophilia > Solirubrobacterales > 70-9 > AC-56. Next base: position 21,561 of record VAYL01000005.1, on the reverse strand, counting down.
CGGACCCCGCGCGGGCAGCCATCGAGGCGGCCGCGACGCTCTTCGACTCGCGTCGCGCGCTCGTCGTCACAGTGTGGGAGGAAGGACTTGCGTATGCCGTGGCGGATTTCGAGCCGGGTGGCGCCGGGCTGTCGCCGATCCCGGTGGACATCGAAGGCTCGCAGGAGATGGCGGACGAGCTGCGTGAGCAGGCTCAGCGCACCGCTGCCAAGGGTGCTGAGCTTGCCACGGCCGCTGGAATCGAGTGCGAAGCGCTCGCAGTTGCCGGTGAGACTCGAGCAGCGGACGCGCTGGTCCAGGTGGCGCGCAAGCGCGGCGTCGCCGCGATCGTGGTCGGTTCGCGGGGGCTCTCCGGGCTCAGGGCGAGACTCGAGGGCAGCACGTCCAGCGCGGTCCTGAAGCACGCCCCGTGTCCGGTGGTCGTCGTCCACGAGGACTGACGCCGCTGTCTAATCCTCGATGCTCGGCGGCCGCCGCGCCGCCTTGCGCTCGGACCTCCGGCGCTTGGTATCGAGCCGCCTCTCCTTCGCCGACTTCGTCGGCCTCGTCGCGCGCCGTCGCTTGGGGACCACCAAGCCGGCCGCGAGCTTCTCCCGGAGCCGCTCGAGCGCCAGCTCGCGATTCCGCGCCTGGCTGCGCGCATCCTGGGCGACCGCTGTGACCCGGTTTCCGTAGCGCGCATGCAGGCGCTGCCGTTGCGCGTCGGTGAGGGAGACGGACCCGTCGACCTGCCGTGACATTCGCGTGCTGCCCGCCTGGCCCGGACGACCGGCTCGCGCGCAGCTCGATCTCCGACAGGGGCACGGCAAGCTCCGGATTCACGACCATCGGGTCATCCACAACACCACCGTAGCCACGGCGGAACTTGACCGTGGTACGTATCCTTCGCGGCTCGACAGCGACGAAAGGATTGGTTTGGCAACCGCCGAGAAGGGCTACGACATCGCGGACATCGCGTTGGCCGACGAGGGCCAGCGGCGGATCGAGTGGGAGGACCGGCACATGCCCGTGCTGCAGTCGATCCGGGAGCGGTTCGAGAAGGAGAAGCCGCTGGACGGCGTCACCCTCGGGTGCTGTCTTCACGTGACCACCGAGACCGCGAACCTGGCTCGCACGCTCGCGGCGGGCGGCGCGAACGTCGCTCTTTGTGCGTCCAACCCGCTCTCCACGCAGGACGATGTCGCAGCCGCGCTCGTGGATCGGTATGGCGCCGAGGTCTATGCGATCAACGCCGAGGACAACGACTCCTACTACCGCCACATCCACGCGATCGTCGACAAGGGCCCGCAGATCACGATGGACGATGGCGCCGACGTGGTGGGCGTGCTCCACGGCGAGCGCTCGGACAAGCTCTCGGGCGTCCTGGGCGGGACCGAGGCGACAACCACCGGCGTGATCCGGCTCAAGGCGCTCGAGCGCCAGGGCAAGCTGGGCTATCCGATCATCGCCGTCAACGACGCCAAGACCAAGCACTTCTTCGACAACCGCTACGGCACCGGCCAGTCGACGCTCGACGGCGTCATCCGCGCGACCAACGTCCTGATCGCGGGTCTGCGGGTCGTGGTCATCGGCTACGGCTGGTGTGGCCGCGGCGTCGCGATGCGCGCCAAGGGTCACGGCGCGCACGTGATCGTCTGCGAGGTCGATCCACTTCGCGCGTTGGAGGCGCTGATGGACGGCTTCGAGGTGATGCCCGCGGTCGAGGCCGCAAGGGTCGGGGACGTCTTCATCTCGGTCACCGGCGACCGCGATGCGATCGCCGGCGAGATGTTCAACGTCATGAAGTCCGGGGCGATCGTCTGCAACTCCGGCCACTTCGACGTCGAGGTGAACAAGGACGATCTCGACGCGATCACGGTCGAGAAGTTCGAGACCCGGCCGCTCGTGGAGGGCCACCGCACCAAGGACGGACGGGAGATCTTCCTGCTCGCCGACGGGCGGCTCGTGAACCTCGCCGCCGCCGAGGGCCATCCGGCGGCCGTCATGGACATGAGCTTCGCGAACCAGGCGCTCGCCGCCGAACACGTCGTCCACGACCACGGCTACCTCGACAAGAAGGTCTATCCGGTGCCGGAGGAGATCGACAAGGAGATCGCGCGGCTCAAGCTCGCCTCGCGGGGCGTGGAGATCGACACGCTCAGCGACAAGCAGCAGGAGTACCTGGCCTCTTGGGACCAGGGAACGTGAGCAGGTAGCAGGGAGCAGGTAGAGCGTGTTCGCATCCGCTGTCTCTACCTGCTACATGCTGCCTGCTGCCCACTGATGCGCGCAATGGTGATGGCGGCCGGCCTCGGAACGAGGCTGCGGCCACTCACCTACGAGGTGCCGAAGCCGGTGGTGCCGGTCGTCAACCGGCCCGTGATGGAGCACATCCTGGAGCTTCTTCCCGGCCATGGATTCACCGAGGTGATCTCCAACCTCCACTGGTTCCCGGACACCATTCGGGAGCGGATCGGCGACGGATCGGCGCTGGGCGTTGACCTCACCTACAGATACGAGGAGAAGCTCCTGGGCACCGCGGGCGGCGTTCGCAACGTCGCGGATTTCTTCGGGCGCGAGCCGTTCCTCGTGATGGCCGGCGACGCGCTCACCGACATCAACCTGACCGCCCTTCGAGAGGCCCATGAACGCAACGGCGGGATCGCGACCCTGGCGGTGAAGCGCGTGGCGAACGTCAGCGAGTTCGGCGTCGTGATCACTGGCTCCGACGGGCGAATTCAAGGCTTCCAGGAAAAGCCGGATCCCGCCGAGGCTCTGTCGGACCTCGCCAACTGCATGATCTACGTGCTCGAGCGCGAGATCTTCGACTACTTCCCGGACCGGCCCGTCGTCGACTTTGCGCTGGACGTCTTCCCGGCTCTCCTCGAGAACGACGTCCCGTTCCACGTTCACGCGATCGACGAGTACTGGAACGACGTCGGGTCCCTGCCCGAGTACATCCGGGGCAACCTCGACGCACTCGAGGGCGCCGTGAACGTGAAGGGGGGCGGCACGCTCATCCAGCCGGCGGGAGCCGAAGACGCCGTCGAGACGGGCGAGCCAGGCGTCAGCTCCCCTGTACTGGTGGGAGAGGGTTGCAAGCTGGACACCTCGGCGCGGCTCGACGGGCCGCTTGTGATCGGCGATGGGTGCACGGTGGGGGCGAGGGCGCGCGTGAAGCATTCGGTGCTCCTCCCGGGCTCCGAGGTCCCTTCCGGAGCCATGGTCGCCGGCGCCATCTACGGGCGTGCGGGCGCCCTGGCCTGAGGACTGGGCATGCGGACGCCGCGAGTCGAGCTGCTGTGGTGGGAGGGCTGTCCGAGCACCGACGCGGCACTCGCGATGCTGCGCGAGGAGATGACTTCGGTGGACCTCGATCCCGAGGCAATCGACGTGCGCGAGGTGTCAACGGACACGGACGCCGAGCGCGAGGAGTTCGTCGGCTCGCCCACGATCCGAGTGGGCGGTCGCGACGTCCAGCCGTTGCCAGACGAGCCGATCGGTCTCTCGTGCCGCGTCTACCGGCTGCCTGACGGCCGCATCTCGCCGCTCCCGGACCGAGCCGAGGTGCGCCAGACTCTCACCGACGCAATGAAAGGAGGCGACTGATGGCACAGGCGTCAGCGACGAAGGTGGGCGAGCTCGCGCCGCCCTTGGAGCTCCGCGATACCGACGGCGCGATTCACGCGCTGCCCACACCGGGCGAGGTGCCGGCGACGGTTGTCGTGTGGACCTGCAACCACTGCCCGTACGCGCTCGCCTGGCACGATCGGATCGTGCAGGTCGCCCGCGACTACGAGGGCCGCGGAGTCCGCTTCCTCGCCGTGAACTCGAACGACGCTGAGCGCTATCCGCACGACTCGCTCGAGGCGATGCGCGAGCGAGTCGCGTCCGAGGACTGGCCGTTTCCGTATCTTCACGATGAGACCCAGGAGGCGGCACGTGCGTGGGCCGCACAGGTCACCCCGCACGTCTACGTCCTGGACCCGGAGCTGCGCATCCGCTACGAGGGAGCGCCCGACGCCGATCACATGGATCCTGGCCTCGATGCCGCCTGGCTGCGGGAGGCGCTGGATGCCGTCCTCGCTGGCTCAGATCCGCAGCGCCCCGCGACCGATCCGGTCGGGTGCTCGATCAAGTGAAAGTGAGACAACCGCGATGACCGGCCGCAGGCGCCTGGTCAAGGTGCCGGCATCCTCGGCGAACCTCGGCCCCGGATTCGACGTCCTCGCCGCGGCGCTGGACATCCATCTGAAGCTCGAGGTCACCGAGTCCGGTGAGTTCGAGGTGGACGCCGGTGACGGTGGCCTCCCGAGCAACCGCCAAAACCTCTGCGTTCGCGCGTTCGAGCGCCTGCATCCAGCCGACGGCCTGAGGTTTGAGATCCGCAGCGAGATCCCGGTTGCGCGCGGCCTCGGCTCGAGCGCCGCGGCCATCGTCGCCGGGCTCCTTGCCGCCGATCACATGTACGAGCTGGGCCTCGACCCGCCGGACGTCTATGGCCACGCGGTCGAGCTCGAGGGACACCCCGACAACGTGGCGGCGGCGCTCTTCGGCGGCTTTGCGATCTAACTGCCCGATGGCTAGGCCGAGCGCCCGGTTCGGCTCGAGCCGCCGCAAGGGGTCGAGGGGGTGCTCGCGATCCCGGCGGAGGAGGTGGCGACTGAGGACGCGCGAGCCGCGCTCCCCGCGGAGGTGCCGATCGAGGACGCCGTCGCGAACATCGCGGCCGCGTCGCACCTGGTGCTCGGCATCGAGCGCTCCGATCTCACGCTTATCTCGCGGGGCCTGCGCGATCGCCTGCACCAGCAGCGTCGCGCTGGCGTATATCCGCGCTCGACGGAGCTCCTTTCGCTGGCCGATGAGGCGGGAGCCATCGGCGCGACCGTCTCGGGCGCCGGCCCCTCGGTGCTCTACTGGTGCTTCTGGCAGGACACCGGCAAGGTCGTGGACGCGCTCACGGGACGAGTGGACGACGACGTGGAGATTCGCCGCGCCCGCTTCACCCCGCTGGGCGCGGACGTGCCGGAGCTCTAAGCGCGCGCTCAGAGATCCTGCGGCGGCACGGTGTTCCCGCCGTTCCAAGGGCCCCTGAAGTGGCGCGCCTGGCGCATGACGCGCTTGCGATCAGGTCGAAGCAGCCAGCCTCGCCGCACCTCGTGAGCGCTCCAGGCCCGCACCTGGCGCATGTAGGCGCGGCGAGCGCGGTATCAGAGCAGGCCGAGCTGGCGCAGGATCGAGACCGAGTCCGAGTAGACGTCCTTTCGCCTGACGAGCCCGTCCTCGAACGGGATCACGTCCAGGCCGTCCCAGCTGATCCTCTTGCCAGTCGGCTCGGCCACGAGGTCGCCGCGGCGCATCTCGTTGGCGTGCGTCGCCTCCGCCGTCCACTCCTGCACCACGAGGCCGTCCCGTACATACAGGCGCCGAGTCTTAAACGTGATGTCCGGCCACGTCTCGAAGATCGCCCCGATGTGGTCGCGCACGGAAACGCCGACGGCGCGCTCGCCCGCGGTGTGATTTTCGAACACCATGTCGGGCGCGTGCATCGACGTGATCGCGTCGAGGTCGTGAGCATTCCAGGCGTCGTTGTAGGCGCCGATCGCGCTTTCGAGAGCGTCGGGTGCGTCCGCGGCGCTCATGCCCGCAAGTACGCGCCGGCGGGCACCACCTCGGCGCTCAGGGTGTCGAGCGGCTCGAGCAGATCCTGCTTGCCGAGCCGCCGCAGGATCTCGCTCGCGAGCGACAGGTAGTCCTGGCCGCGGTCGGGCCGGTAAGCGAGGATCGGGATTGCCCGTTCTGCCGACTCGGCATAGGCGATCGACTGGCGGATGACCGTGCGAAAGAGCTTGTCGCCGAAGCGCTCGCGCAGCGCCTCCAGCGTCTGGCGGGCGTGTTTGGTGCGCATGTTGGCGATGTTGAGGCACACTCCGAGGAGCTCGAGCTGCGGATTCAGGCTGTCGCGACCGCCTGCTCCATCCCCTGGAGCGAGAAGTACTGGGCCTCGGTCGAGAGGATCGCGTGCGTCGACGCGACCAGGGCGTTCACGGTGAGGAGGCCCAGTGTGGGCGGACAGTCGATGAGGATCAGCTCGCGGTCTCGCTTGAGGTCCATGAGCGCTTGGCGCAGCGTCACCTCGCGGCCGATCTTTCCCGACAGTGAGAGCTCCGCCTCGGCGAGCTGCAGATTCGCCGGGATCACGCGCCCGTGGACCGCGTCCGCAGCGCGCGCCTGGCCCATCAGCACGTCGCCGAGCGTGGGCTGCGCGTTCGGATCGGTGTCGAAGTAGTCGGAGAGGTTCCCCTGCGGGTCGGCGTCGACCGCGAGAACGTCCACGCCGAGCCGCTCGAAGACGTCGGCAAGCGAGCGCACCATCGTCGTCTTCCCGGTGCCACCCTTCTGGGAGAGCACCGCGATTGTCGCGGACATAGCGGGAATATATGCGCCGGGACGATCCACCACGACCCGCGATTGTCGGATTTATTGGCCTATGCCGAATTAATCCGACAACGGCGCGCGGGGGGCGGTAGGGCGGCCGCCGGGATTGTCGGATTTGTTCGAATATGTCGAATGAATCCGACAACACCGTAGATGCGAGGGTCGCGCTGCTGGCAGCGGAGGAATGGAGCGTGCTGTCGTTGGCCGAGCTGCGACGTTGCGGTCTCTCCGCAGGAATGGTTCTGACCAGAGTTCGCCGCAGTCAATTGCACTCGCTTCATTGCGGTGTCTATACAGTTGGCCATCCCAACGTGCCGGTCGAGAGCACGTGGCTCGCGGCCGTCAAGGCGTGTGGGGCCGGCGCCGTATTGAGCCACTTCTCCGCTGCGGCCCTTTGGGAGATGGTCGACTGGGATCGGCGGCATCCCGAGGTGACGGTCAACGACACGACGCCGCGTGTGCACGACGGGATTCGCGTCCACCGCACCCGCTACCTCGGCCCGAAGGACATGCGCCGACGGCATGGCATCCCGGTGACGTCGCCGGCACGCACGGCCCTTGATCTGTGCTCACAAGTTCGTGAGCGAGGAGCTCGTCGCGCGATTCGCAAGGCCATCTCCGACGGTCACCTGAGCCTAAGGCAACTCCTCGCGATCCTCGACGAGCAGGCGCACCGGCCGGGATCGAAACGGTTGCGGCAAATCGTCGTGGCAGGCCCCGTGCCGACCCGTACAGAACTCGAGGATGTCGTCCTCGATGTGATACTCGCCGCCGGTCTGGGACAGCCCGACGTGAACGTGCCGATGACGTTGGACGGCCGGCGAGGGCCGACAGCCGGACCTGGCACGACAACAAGCTGGCCCGTGACGACGATGCGGAACGGCAGGCGCTGTTCGAGGCGCACGGCGAGCGGGTAGTGCGGGTGACCTGGGAGCAGGCCGTCTCAGCGCGTGCTCAGACGATCAAGCGCCTCCGAGCTGCCGCTGGCGTCTAGGCAGATGATTGGTCGCGTGATTGTCGGATTTATCGGCATATAGCCGGAAAATCCGACAATCGTGGCGTTGAGGGTGTGGGTGTTTGCCAGCCAGCCGACCGGGGGCGCCCGTATAATTCTCGGGCCGTCTGTCCCCGTCGCGTGCCCGCTCGAAGAAGGCGCGGAACCCGGGAGGTTTCGGTTGCATAGCTCTTCCAGTCGCTTCTCGCCCGAGAAGCCGTACCGTCCACGAGTGTCGCCGCCGAGCGTCGAGGATCGCGACGCCTGCGCGATCTACGCGTCCGTGCGTAAGAACGCCACGCCCGAGCGGGCGCCGGTGGAACTCGCCCTGGCGAACCTGCAGAAGATGCTCCATCGCGCCGGCAACGTCGACGGCGAGGGTGACGGCTGCGGGATCCTCGTCGACATCCCGCGGAAGCTTTGGTCGGAGAGGGTCCGCGAGGGTGGCCACAACCCCGCGCTGGCGCTCGACGACGCGTTCGCTGTCGCGCACGTCTTCTTCGATCGATCCCAGGACACCGAGAAGGCGCTCCACGATGCCCGGGAGATCCTGGGTCGCGGCGGGTTCCGGATCCTCGCCGAGCGGTTCGGGAACACCGACTCACACGCTCTCGGCGCCACGGCCCGCGAGGAGGAGCCACACTTCTGGCAGGTCGGCGGGCTCCTGCCGGACGCCAAGCGCCGGCACCGGATCTGCTTCGGCCTCATGCTCGCGCTGGAGGAAGGGCTCGGCTGCCACGTGGCGTCGTTCTCGGCGTCCACGTGCGTCTACAAGGTCATGGGGGCCCCCAAGGTGCTCGGCGAGTACTACCCCGATCTGCGGGATGAGCACTTCGAGACGATCGGCTGCTTCGGTCACAACCGCTACTCCACGAACACGTGGCCGTCGTTCAGGCGGGTCCAGCCCTTCACAGTGCTTGGCCACAACGGCGAGATCAACACAATCGAGCAGCTGCGGCAGGAGGCCCGCATGCTCGGGATCCAGATCTCGCCCGGCAACTCCGATTCGCAGGACCTGAGCCGCGTCGTCGACCACCTGATCCGGGTCGAGGGGCTCTCCTTGGCCGAGGCGATGGAGGCGGTGGTGCCGCCGATCGTCAACGAGATCCGTTCGCTGCCCGAGGATCTGCACCCGTTCTACATGTACTTGCGCGAGACCTTCGGGCCGTTCGCCCAGGGGCCGGTGGCGCTGATCGCGCGCCACGACGACGAGTGCGTCTTCTCCGCCGATGCCCTGGGCCTCCGTCCCCTGTGGAAGATCGAGACCCCGGACGACTTCATCTTCAGCTCCGAGCCCGGGGTCGTGGGCTGCGAGAACATGATGTCCGAGCCCAAGCCGCTTGCACCCGGGGAGAAGTACATGGTCACGATCGACCGTGAGCGCCGAGCGTCCAAGCTCCACGAGCACTGGCGGATGCAGCGGATCGTGGCCGAGCGCTGGCTGGAGCGCACCGGCACCTCCGAGGTGGCCCCGTTCGATCGGGCGCTCGAGACCGGCGGCCCGCTCGAGGGCAGCGAGATCCCGGGATACACGGCAGCCGGCCCCTCCGAGCCAGTGAAGGTGGAGGACCGCGTCCTCGGCGGCTTCGGCTGGCAGCGCGACGACGTCAAGCTCTGCCAGCAGATGGCGTCGACCGGCGCCGAGCCGATCGGCTCACTGGGCTACGACGGACCGCTCGCCGCCCTCTCACCCGAGCGCCAGAACCTGGCGGACTACTTCAAGGAGACAGTGGCTGTGGTCACCAACCCCGCGATCGACCGCGAGCGCGAGATCGAGCACTTCTCCACCCGCGCGGTCTTCGGCCGGCGCCCCTCGATCGGGGCTCCCGGCACCGACACGCGGACTGTGGAGACGTCGTTCCCCGTGATCTTGGGCGGCCACCACGACCTGGCCCCGCTCGGCGACTCGGTCTATCGCAAGATCGCCCGCGAGCATCAGACTTACCTACTCGAGGACCTGTGGGAGGAGTTCCGCGACCGCGCGGCGGCGATCGACATCGCGCTACTCGAGTCGGAGACCACCCACGGCGCGATCGAGCGGATCAAGCAGGAGGCCGTCAAGGCGGTCCGTCAGGGCGCTGAGCTCCTGGTGCTCACCGACCGCACCGTCTACGACGGCGAGCGCCGCTACCTCGATCCGCATCTGGCGACGTCCGCCGTGGACCAAGCGCTGAAGCAGCTGAGCGTGGGGGAGACGGGCGAGGAGAACCTCCGTCGGCGCTGCTCGATCGTCCTGCGCTCGGCGGCGATCCGCAACGTCCACGACGTGGTGATGGCCCTCGGCCTTGGGGCGAACGGGGTCTGCCCGTACGTGATGGTCGAGGTGATCTGCGTCGAGGATTACGACCACGACGTCGGAAACCTGTGCGCGGCGCTGCGCAAGGGAATCGAGAAGGTGATTTCGACGATCGGGATCCACGAGGTCCGCGGGTACGCGCGCCAGTTCTCCTCGATCGGGATCAAGCCCGAGCTCGGCGAGATCTTCCAGTGCGAGACCTACGCGGCGTCGGAGAGGGCCGGCATCGGCTTCGCCAATCTGGACGGCGACACCGATCAGCGCTTCAAGATCCTCACGGGCGACTCCGACGCAAAGCCCGCGAAGACGTTCCGCTTCTACCCCAAGGTCTATAAGGCCGCGATCGCGGCGGCGAACGGCACGTCCGACTACGACGAGTACTCGGAGAAGGTG
>VAYL01000005.1:10937-11423 GCA_005884305.1 Actinomycetota bacterium | reverse complement strand
GACGCGATAGATCCGGACTCGGTCGACGCCTCGGTCGGCCATCCCGTCTACCCGATCGTGATCGCCTCGATGAGCTTTGGTTCGCAGTCCGAGCCGGCGTTCCGCGCCTACGCCGAGGCGGCGAAGGCGATCAACATCCTCTGCATCAACGGCGAGGGCGGGGAGATCCAGGACATGTACGGCAACTACCGCAAGTGGCGCGGGCAGCAGGTCGCGTCCGGCCGCTTCGGGGTCTCGGCCGAGATGCTCAACTCCTCATACGTCGCCGAGATCAAGATCGGCCAGGGGGCGAAGCCCGGCGAGGGCGGACACTTGCCCGGCAAGAAGGTCTCGGAGAAGGTGGCCGCTGCACGTAACGCCACGCCCGGCACCGACCTGATCTCGCCGTCGAACAACCACGACCTCTATTCGATCGAGGACCTCGCCGAGCTCATCGACGAGCTGAAGACGGTCAACCCCGACCTGCGCGTCTCGGTGAAGGTCCCG
>VAYL01000005.1:5030-10811 GCA_005884305.1 Actinomycetota bacterium | reverse complement strand
ACATCGGCACCCGGGCGGTGCACAGGGCGCTCATGGAGGCCGGCATCCGCAACCGGGTCGAGATCTGGGCCGACGGCGGCTACCGGCATGCGTACGACATCGTGAAGCTCCACTGCATGGGCGCCAACCGCGTGGCGTTCGGCACGCTGGCAATGGTCTCACTGGGCTGCACGATCTGCCGCGGCTGCCAGCTCGACACCTGCCACGTCGGGATCGCGACCCAGATCGAGACGGTCGAGCAAGCGCAGGAGCACGGCCTCAAGAAGTTCACGCCCCAGCACGTCGACGGGGCCGCCGAGAGCTGCGCTCGCTTCTTCAAGTCGATGGGCCAGGAAGTCGAGCGCGTCGTCGCATCGCTTGGCTACGAGCGCGCCCAGGACCTCGTTGGCCGCTACGACCTTCTTGAGCAGATCTCCCACGTCAAGGAGCTCGACCTGGCCGAGCTGATCACCCCGCTCGAGGAGTTCCTCGACCTGGAGCCGATCGACATGCCGGTGACCGCCGAGGAGGAGCTCGTCGCCGCCGAGGCCCGCGCCGAGGCCGGGCTCGTCCGCGCGCGACCGATCCGCATGCGAATCGCGGGCCTCGCCGGGAAGGTCTTCGCGGAGGGCCCCGTGCGCGAGGACGTCCCGGGTGGGATCGACGCCCACGACCGGGTGCTCGGCACGGAGCTCGCCGGCGCGATCTCGCGCGCGCGCATCTACGAGGCCGCCCCGGCGGGTGATCCGGCGGATGTCCTCGCGGAGCTCACCTTCAACGGCGGCTCGGTCGCGGGTCAGGGTCTCGGCGCGTTCAACGCGTGGGGCTTGGTGATCCGGGTCGAGGGCGGCGCCCAGGACGGCGTCGCGAAGACGATGCTGGGCGGGACGGTCTCGGTCCTCAAGGGCAGTAACTCCGAGGGCCGCCGCGTCAACGGCTCGGTCGGCAAGTCGTTCGCATACGGCGCGCAGCGCGGGCGCCTGTTCGTTCAGGGCTCCGCGGATTCCCGCTTCTGCATCCGCCTCTCGGGCGCCGACGTCGTGCTCGGCGGCGAGCCCGAGGAGCCGCTGGACGACTCCCGCGGCTGCATCGTCGATCGCGCGAACGCCAAGGGCTTCGCCTTCGAGTACATGACCTCGGGGCGCGCCGTCGTCATGGGTGACATCGGCCCGTGGGCATGCGCGGGCATGACAGGCGGTCGCGTCTACGTTCGCGTGAACCCCGAATGGAACCTCAACGCCGACGCGATCCAGCGCCGCCTGGGCGAGGGCGCCAAGGTGGAGCTCGCCGACCTCGACGACGAGGGGCAGCTAGACATCGACGACCTCCTCGGGCACTACGCGGATGAGCTCCGGGCAACGGGCCAGGACGACGAGGCCAAGCGGATCCTGGGGCTCGCCGCGGCCGCGCCGGAGAACTTCCTGATGATCGTGCCGCACAAGGTCCAGGCGGACCCGAACATCTCCACGGAGTAACCGCAACCTTGCATTGGCTGCTTGGCCGTGCGAGTATCGGCTCGGTGCGGGGGAGGCAGCTGAGTGGCTCCGGACTGATCGCGGCCGTCGCGTTCGTGATCTGCACCGGCATGGCAGATGCGCGTGTCAGCTCAGTTCCGAGTCGCACGTTCGTCACCGACGGACCCGTGTACACCGTCCTCCCGACGAACGGCGCGACCTACATCGGCGGCGACTTCGGCAGCCTCGGCCCGCGGACAGGGCCCGGTGTGGGTGTGTCCGCCTCCACCGCCGCCAACGCCCACCTGCCGGTGGTATCCGGAGGGGACCAGGTGGTGTCGGCCGTGGCCCCCGACGGGTCAGGCGGCTTCTATATCGGCGGGGCGTTCGACCGGGTCGGCACGGCGCAGCGGCGAAACCTCGCACATATCCTGCCCAATGGAAGGGTTGACCCGCGGTTCAACCCGCGGCCTGACGGTTACGTGCGAGCGCTCGCGGTCGATGGCTCGACCGTGTACGCCGGCGGAAACTTCACCTCGATCGGGGGGCAGAAGCGCCGGCGGATAGCGGCGCTCGACGCGAAGAGCGGCACGCCGACGCCGTGGGATCCGAGCGCCGACAGCGCCGTTTATGCTGTCGAGGCCTCCGGATCCACCGTCTACGCTGCGGGACGCTTCACCCGGATCGGAGGCAAGCGGCGGCACGACATCGCGGCGCTCGGGGCGGGCACCGCCAAGGCCCGCGATTGGAATCCGAGCCTCGACGGCTCTGTGCACGGCCTGGCGGTCACGCGCTCGACCGTGTACGTCGGCGGCGGGTTCGTCTCGGTCGGCGATGACCGACGCAACCACATCGCCGCCATCGACCGCTCCACCGGAAGGGCGACGAGCTGGAACCCGAACCCGGGCCCCGACAGCTTCGTGCGTGTCATCGCGGTTCGGGGCCCGATCGTGTACGCAGGCGGGAGCTTTAAGACGATCGGCGGGAGGCCGAGGAGCTACCTGGCCGCGCTCAGTGCGACGAGCGGCAAGGCCACCGCCTGGAACCCAGATCCCGACCGAGGAGTCCGTTCGATTACGGTGGCTGGTTCGATCGTGTATGTGGGCGGAAGCTTCGCGACTATCGGCGGGAAATCGCGAAGCAAGGTCGCGGCGCTCGGCGCGGACACCGGTCAGGCGACCACGTGGAATCCGAACGCGAACGGTCGCGTCGACGCGATCCAGCGCTCTGGCTCCACCGTCTATCTGGGCGGGACCTTCACTTCCGTTGGGGCGAGGGCGCGCCCCAACGTTGCCGCACTGGATCCCTCGACGGGCGGCCTGTTGCCCTGGAACCCGCGTGCCGATGGCCCCGTCGAGGCTCTCGCCCATGTTGGCTCCACGGTGTACGCAGGGGGGCTCTTCACCTCGATTGGAGGCAAGCCGCGCAGCAGGATCGCCGCGCTCGATTCCACCAGTGGGGCCGCTACCGACTGGAACCCGGGCGCGAACAACGATGTCGACGCCCTGGCGGTGTCGGGCCCGACCGTCTACGCGGGTGGGAGCTTCACGGCGACCGGAGGTCAGGCGCGAAATGGCATCGCCGCCCTCGACCGGACGACCGGCGCCGCCACCGGATGGAACCCGGGAGCCGGATACGACATCAACGCCTTGACCGTGGCCGGCTCGACCGTGTACGCCGGCGGCTACTTCAACACCATCGGTGGCAAGCAGCGCTACGGTGTCGCCGCCCTCGACGCCGCGACGGGAACGGCGAGGGCTTGGAGCGCGCACGCGCCACGTGGCTCCAGGGTCGATGCGATCGCGCTCTATGGAGGCACCATCTACATCGGCGGCGTGTTCAAGGGCGTGGAGGGCCTCGAACGAATCAACTTCGCTGGGCTTGACACGAGGACCGAGGCGGTGATGACCAACGACGTGGAGCCCAACGGCGCGGTGGAGGCTCTGGCGGTCTCCGGGCCGACCGTCTATGCGGGGGGCGAGTTCGACACCGTCGACGACCTCTCGCGCCCGGGCCTGGTCGAACTATCGCGGCCCAGCGGCTCCCCCACGCGCTGGAATCCCGCTCCCAACGGCTCAGTCCTTGCGCTGGCCCTCGGGCCGGACGGCTCGCTGTGGGCCGGTGGATCGTTCACTGGCTTCCGCGGTATCCCGCAATCCGGCATCGCACGTTTCGAGCCGTAGGCGCGCGGCGGTCCGCAGCGCATAATCCGACCCGGATCGTGGTGCGCCTTGAGAAGAACATCGTCATTAGCGCCTCCGCCGCCACGGTGTGGCGTGTGCTGGTTGATCCCGAGCGATCGCTTGAGTGGGAGGCGGGGCTGGTGGGTGTGGAGCAGGTCGAAGGCCTGCTGGACGAGCCCGGCGCGTCGTGCGTCCAGCTCATGAACTTCCGCAGGCGAACGCTCGAGGGCGAATGCATGGTCACCGAGGCGTTTGCACCTCACACGCGGGTGGTGCGCATTCAGCCGCCTCTTACCCGCAGGGCGCTGCGCAGGGAGCGGCTCGTCGAGGCCGAGACTGGGACTCAGGTCACGCTGGAGCTGGAGTACGAGACACGGGGCGGTCCATTCGGGATCCTGCTCGATACGGCTTTGACCCGTCCGCGGCTGGCGATGGTGCTGTCCGAGAGCCTCCGCAACCTCAAGCAGCTCGCCGAAGCCGAGCTCTAACCTCAAACACCATGAGAGAAGCGCTTGGCCCACCGCTTCGGGCGGCCGCGCTCACCGCGCTGATCGTCGGGCTCGTGGTTCTGCTCCTGAACCCGCCGTCGCTGGGCGGGCTGGACGACCTCATGGTGCTGATCCTGGGCGCGCTCGCGATCATCCTCCTCACGGCCTGGTTCACGGTCGCGCTCATCGGCAAGGAGATGCCGGAGCCGGAATTCCAGCGGCTGGTTCGCCGCAGCGAGGCGCTGGCGGCGTTACCCCCACCGGACCAGCCGCCCACCGAGTTCGACGAGCTGGTGATCGACGCGCTTGACGGCCTCCCCGACGAGTTCCAGGAGGTGCTTACGCACACGCCCGTGATCGTCTCCAACCGAGGCCACGAGTTCGGGGCCTACGGCCACTACATCGGCGGCACCGTGGCCCGCGACGGCTACCCGGACCGGATCGTGATCTACCAGGACACGCTCGAGCGCGATTTCGGCCACGCCCCCGATCTGCTGCGCGCGCAGGTGCAGCGAACGGTCAGGCACGAGGTCGCCCACCACCTGGGCTGGGACGAGCCGGGAGTCCGCGGCCTGGGCCTGTAGCTAGCGGTTCCGCAGGACCTTCGCCAGGCGCCGCATCGCCCTGCCGTTGGCGCGGCGCATGAACGCCCGCATCAGCGGTGCCGCCATCCGCTCGTTGCGGGGCGCCTCGAGCCAGGCGAGTTCGAACGAGATGTCGGTTCCGCCCTCGGGGAGCTCCTCGAGCGTGTAGATCCCGCGCGTCCGCCGCTTGCCCCCGGCGCTCACCGACTCCTCGACGATCCGGCGCGGTGGATCGGCCTCGATGACCTTGATCTCGATGATCTCGTTCGAGCCGGGCGTCCTGACCTTCGCGGTCGCCGTGGCACCCACGCCCGCCTTCGGCCCCGAGAGCTCCCAGTCGACCATCATGTGATCGGTGAACGGCTCGTGGTTGGCGAGCACGTCGAGGAAGGCGTAGACCTCCTCACGGTCGTTCGGCACGTCCACCGTGACGGTCACCGGCTTCATCGTGGGCGGGAATATATGGATGCTGGACGCACTTGGCCTGTCGCTCTAACGTCGGCGGAGCCGGACTGGGCGAAACAGGGAAGGCGGCGGCACCGGACGCAGGCCTGGATGAGGATCGGGGGCACGGCTAGGTACAGCGGGACACTCCACCTCGCAAACGCCATCGGGCGATTGCCCGGCGCGGTTCAAGATCCGCAGGTACAACAAGCCCTACACGGGGAATCCGGCCACCTGCGCGCAGTAGGAACCCCCTCGGCACCACACCGGGGACCGCGCTCGTCGTGCTCGTTCTGGAACGATCCCGGCGATGGCGCGCCCGAGCATCGACGTCGCGGAGATCCTGGCCAACCGACCCGGCGAAGCGCTGGACCTTCACCACCGTCATCTGAACCGCCAGATGGTCCGCGTGCTGCGGACAATCGGGTTCGACCGCGACTGGGTCGGTGGGGAGGGTGCCTACCTTGTCGACTCGAAGGGCGATCGCTACCTCGATTTGCTCTCCGGCTACGGCGTTTTCGCGCTTGGACGCAACCCGCCCGCTGTTCGCGAGCAGCTCGAGCGCGTGCTCGAGGCTGGGACGGCTTCGCTGCCGCAGCTCGGCGTCACCGTGCTCCCCGGCGTGCTCGCCGAGGAGCTGCTCCGGCGC